>JAQVDF010000076.1 GCA_028698405.1 Phenylobacterium sp.
TGAGACCGGCGAAGCGAACCGCAGCGAAATCGCCAAGGCGTTCGGCCTAAAGGGCGCGGACCGCCGGGCGCTGCGCGAAATGATGAGCCAGCTGGAGGCCGAGGGCGTGCTCAGCCGCCGCGGCCGGCGCGACTTCGCCGAGGTCGGCGCCCTGCCCCCGGTCGGCGTCGCCGACGTGGTCGAGCGCGACCCCGACGGCGAACTCCTGGTCAAGCTGGCCAAAGCCGAGGACGCCCCGCTGGTGCGGCTGGCGCCCGACCGGCGCGAGTCGGTGGCGGGCGCGCCCGGCCTCGGCGACCGGCTGCTGGTCCGCTTCGAGCGGCTGGAAAGCGGCGAGGTCGAGGCCCGGCTGATCAAGCGGCTCGGCCAGAGCGCCCACCGGATTCTGGGCGTGGTGCGCAAGTCTCGGCGCGAGGTCCGCGTCGAGCCGGTCGACCGCAAGTCGCGCGAGACCCTGGTGCTGCCCGACGCCGGCGACCTGGAGGACGGCGACCTGGTTCTCGCCCAGGTGGCGGGAGCCGAAGGCCGCTACGGCCCCAAGCGTGGCAAGCTGCTGGAGGTGGTCGGCCGCGAGGATCAGCCCAGGGCCGCCTCGCTGATCGCCATTCACACCCACGGCATTCCCACGGGATTCTCGCAGGAAGCGCAGAACGAGGCCGAGGCCGCTCAGCCGCCCACTCTCGCCGGCCGCGAGGACCTGCGCGACGTGCCGCTGATCACCATCGACCCGGCCGACGCCCGCGACCACGACGACGCCGTCTACGCCGAGCCGGACACTGATCCGAAGAACGAGGGCGGCTGGATCGTCTGGGTCGCCATCGCCGACGTGGCCGCCTACGTCCGGCCGGGCTCGGCCCTGGACCGCGAGGCGCGCGAGAAGGGCAATTCGGTCTACTTCCCCGACCGGGTCGAGCCGATGCTGCCCGAGCGGCTGTCGGCGGGCCTGTGCTCGCTACGCCAGGGCGAGGCGCGCGCCTGCCTGGCGGTGCGGATGGTGTTCGACAAAACCGGCAAGAAGCGCTCGCACCGGTTCGTGCGCGGCCTGATGCGCTCGGCCGCCAAGCTCTCCTACGAGCAGGCCCAGGCGGCCATCGACGGCTGGCCCGACGACAAGACCGCGCCCCTGCTGGAGCCGATCCTGAAGCCCCTCTGGGGCGCCTACCGCACCATGCTGATCGGCCGTCAGCGCCGCTCGCCGCTGGGCATCGAGAGCCTGGAGCGCAAGATCGTCATCAGCCCCGAGGGCCGGGTGGAATCCATCACCCCCCGCGTCAGCCTCGAAGCCCACCGGCTGATCGAGGAGATGATGATCCAGGCCAACGTCTGCGCCGCCGAGACGCTGGAGCAGCGCAACACGCCACTGATCTATCGGGTGCACGACGCCCCCAGCCCCGAGAAGCTGCAGTCGCTGGCCGAGTTCCTGGGCACCATCGGGATCGCCTGGACCAAGGGCGAGCAGCCGCGCACCGAGCGCTTCAACCGGCTGCTGGAACAGACCCGCGAGACGCCGCACGCCGAGATCGTCAACGAGGTGGTCCTGCGCACCCAGATGCAGGCCCACTACTCCACCGAGAACATCGGCCACTACGGCCTGAACCTGGATCGCTACGCCCACTTCACCTCGCCGATCCGCCGCTGTGCGGACCTGATCGTGCATAGGGCCCTGCTGCGGGCCCTGGGCCTGGGCCCGGACGGCCTGAGCGCCTGGGACATCACCCAGATGAAGGATACGGCCGAGAAGATCACCTTCGCCGAGCGGCGGGCGATGGCGGCCGAGCGGGACGCCACCGACCGCTACGTCGCCGCCTTCCTGCAGGATCGGGTGGGCGCGGACTTCCAGGGCCGGATCACCGGCGTCACCCGGTTCGGCCTGTTCGTGCGGCTGACCGAGACCGGCGCCGACGGCCTGGTGCCGGTGTCCAGCCTGGGCTCGGAGTTCTTCATCCACGACGACCGCGCCCACGCGCTGGTCGGCGAGCGCACCGGCCGGCGCTGGCCGCTGGGCATGGCGGTGGAGGTGCGGTTGCGCGAAGCGACGCCGATCACCGGCGGCCTGCTGTTCGAGATGTTGAGCGAGCCCGCGCCGGTCGACCGAAACGCGCCGCGGCCGCGGCTGGGCGTGCGGCGGCGCGCCGAGGGCCGCGCGGCCTATCGCCGCGGCGCGCGGCGCTGACCCACCGGTCTGCTCCGATTCCCCAACGGCAGGCTTCCCAGGCGGCAAGTCAAGGTCATACAGTTGTTCGATGTCTGAATCCTCGACCCTCCCCCGCAAGCCCGAGGGGCCGCCGCGCATCCCCGGCGTCAAGGCCGTTCGCCCGAAGAGCGCCGCCACCATCATCATCGTCCGCCGCGACGGGCCGAAGCCGCGCGTCCTGATGGGCAAGCGCCACGGCGGCCACGACTTCATGCCGAACCTGTGGGTGTTCCCGGGCGGCCGGATCGACCGCAGCGACTACCGCGCCCCGCACGCCACCGACCTGCGCCCCGACGTGGCCGGCAAGTTCGCCAAGTACCTGGCCCCGCACAAGGGACGCGCCCTGGCCATGGCTGCGGTGCGTGAGACCTTCGAGGAGGCGGGCCTGCTGCTCGCCAAGCCGGTCCCGGCGCGCAGCGCCGCCGGTCCCTGGCGCGAGTTCCTGGCCGAAGGGGTCGCTCCCGACCTGGCGGCGCTGGACGTGATCGCCCGGGCCATCACCCCGCCGATGGTCGGCAAGCGGTTCGACACCTGGTTCCTGATGGGCGACGCCGAGCATCTGGCCAGCCTCGATCGCAAGCCCGACTGCGGCGAGCTGGAGGAGATCGCCTGGATCGAATTCGACGAGGCCCTGCAGCTGAACCTGCCGATGGTCACCCGCCGGATGATCACCGAGGCGGTCGAGCGGCTGGAGGATCCCGACCGCGCCCCGACCTTCTTCCGATTCAAGGGCGGCAAGGCCCACTGGGGCACGCTCTAGCGGGCGAACAGCGGCAGCGTATCGGGCGCCAGCGCGCCTTCGATCTCCAGGAGCTTCAGCTTGGTCCCGACTCCGCCGCGGCCGGAGAAGCCGCCGGCGCGCCCGCCCGCGGCCAGCACCCGGTGGCAGGGCACCACGATCGGCCAGGGGTTCTGCCCCAGCGCCTGTCCCACCGCCCTGGCGAGCGTAAGGTCGCCCAGTCGCTCGGCGATCTCGCCGTAGGTCAGCGTCCCGCCCGGCGGGATGGCGCGCGCGATCTCGTAGACACGCCGGTTGAAGGCCGAGACCGTCGAAAGGTCGAGCAACACGCCCGACAGGTCCGCCGGCTCGCCGCGCAGCAGCGCCTGGATACGCTCCACGGCCTCCGCCACGTCCGGCGGCGGCTCGGCCTCCACCGCCTCGGGATGGCGGCGCAGCAGGCCGGCGCCGACGCGCGCGGCGTCCGGCTCGGGCAACTCCACGCCCACCAGGCCCGAGTCGCGCCAGGCGACGGCGGCGCGCCCGAGGGCGGTGTCAAAGACGGCGAAGGCGGTCGTCACGGAGGCCAGTCTAGCAGAACCGCGCTCGTCCAACCCGCACATTGACTTTAGGGCCGCGATTCGTATTGTCCGCGGCTCTTTCGAACACCTGCCGGCGCCCAGCCGGCCCCGCGAGGACGCCATGGCGAAACCGGCCAACATCAAGATCCGCCTCAACTCGTCGGCGGACACCGGCTACTTCTACGTCACCAAGAAGAACGCCCGGACCAAGACCGACAAGCTCGTGCTGAAGAAGTACGACCCGATCGCGCGCAAGCACGTCGAGTTCCGCGAAGGCAAGATCAAGTAGCGCCGACGAGGCTGCTGCTTTCCGAAACGCCCGGCCTCGCGCCGGGCGTTTTGCGTTTCCGGCGGTGACTGGTTGGCGCGGCCCACAGGGACGCGCCTACCCGTCAGCCCGTCGCGTGTAAGGGAGAGGTAGCGCCGCCCCCGCCGAGGGGCGTCGCAACCAGTCACCGGTGTCCTGGGGGTATGTCAGGCCGCGGCGCGGACGATGACGCGGTTGCGGCCCGAGGCCTTGGCTTCGTAGAGGGCTTCGTCGGCGCGCTTGAGCAGCGCCTCGGGCGTGTCGTCGGGACCTGACGCGGCGGCGACGCCGATCGAGATCGTCACCTGCAGCAGGTCGGAATCGCCGCTGATGCGGAACGGCGCGCCGGCCACGTGGGTGCGGATCCGCTCGGCGATCCGCTCGGCGTCGGACAGCTTGGTGTCCGGCATCACCACCACGAACTCCTCGCCGCCGTAGCGGCACGGCAGGTCGACGGCGCGGACGTTGGAGGCCAGCCGCACGGCGAATTCACGCAGCACCTCGTCGCCCACGTCGTGGCCGTAGCTGTCGTTGATCTTCTTGAAGTGGTCGATGTCGATCAGCAGCGCCGCCACCGGCTCGCCGCCATGACGGGTGCGGCGCACCAGCGCCTCGAGCTGGCCGCTCATGTAGCGGCGGTTGTGCAGGCCGGTGAGCTGGTCGGTGACCGCCAGCTCCAGCGAATGGTCCAGGTTGTGCCGCAGGTAGTCGGTGTAGCGCTTGCGGCGAATCTGGGTGCGAGTGCGGGCCGACAGCTCCTGAGGGTCGATCGGCTTGGCCAGCAGGTCATTGACGCCGATCTCCAGCGCCTTGACCAGCCGCGGCCGCTCGTCGAAGTCGGCCACCGCCAGAATCGGCAGGTGCCTGGTCGCCTCGTCCGAGCGCACGGTCGCGGCGAAGCGAAGGCCATCGAAGCCCCGGGCGCCCAGATTGACGATCACCAGATCCACCGGCCCCTTGGCAGTCATCAGCGCCTTGTCGGGATCGCTCTCGACGACCGGGCGGTGCTCGACCGCCAGCTCGGAGGCGATGCGCTGAGCCTGCCGCGCCTGGTCGTCGACCACCAGAACCCGCCCGCCTGCCCCGCCGACCCGCGAAGCCGCGCCGGCGATCACGCCCATGCGGCGGCCGGAGGCCTCACGCTCGCGCAGTTCGTCGATGACCGTCTTCAACCGGGTGAGGCTGCGCACCCGGGCGAACAGCATCATGTCGTCGATGGGCTTGGTGAGGAACTCGTCCGCCCCCGCTTCCAGCCCCGCGATCCGGTCTGCGCGCCCGTCGAGCGCGGTGACCAGCACCACCGGGATGTGGCGGGTTGAAGGATCCTCCTTCAGCCGCCGGCAGACCTCGAAGCCGTCCATGCCGGGCATCATCACGTCCAAGAGGATGATGTCGGGCTTCTCGGCGGCCGCGGCCTCCAGCGCGCTCGGACCGTCGTGGGCGGTGATGACGCCGTAGTATTCCGCGGCCAGCTTCGCTTCCAGGAGCCGGACGTTCGCTTCGATGTCGTCGACGACCAGGATGCGGGCGGTCATCGGATCAACTCAGCAGCCGCTTGATCGTGTCCAGGAAGTGGGTCACCGAGATCGGCTTGGAGATGTAGGCCTCGCAGCCGCCTTCCCGGATCCGCTCCTCGTCGCCCTTCATCGCGAAGGCGGTCACCGCCACCACCGGGATGTGGGCCAGTTCCTCGTCTTCCTTGAGCCACTTGGTGACTTCCAGGCCGGAAATCTCGGGGAGCTGAATATCCATCAGAATCAGGTCCGGCCGGTGTTCCCGCGCCAGGGCCAGGGCCTGGAGTCCCTCGCGAGTCTGCAAGGTCTCATAGCCCTGGGCGTCGAGCAGATCATGAAAGAGCTTCATGTTCAGCTCGTTATCCTCGACGATGAGGACCTTCTTGGCCATCCGGGTCTCGACGATGCTCTGCGGCGCCGGCGCGGCTGGCCGACTCGGGTCTCGTCGATGTTGATCTCACGGATATCCTTAAGCCCGCGTTAGTCGCAAAATATGCGCAGGAGCAGACGCCATCCCGAAACTTGTTGAAAATCCGGCATCTGAGGCCGAAAGCCTGCCGCTCGTGAAAGGTCGCCCGCTGGTCATCGTCGACGTCGACGAGGTGCTGGGCCTTTTCATCGAAGGATTCGAGCGGTTCGTGACCGGTCGGGGATTCGAGTTCCGCCTCGACCGGTTCGCCCTGTTCCAGAACATCTTCCGCCCCGGCGAGACCGAGCACCTGCCCGTCGCCGAGGGCCGGCGGCTGTTCGACGACTTCTTCGGCACGGCCTGCGGCGAGCTCACGCCCGCGCCCGGCGGGGCCGAAGCGCTGCGCGGGCTCTCGGCCAGGGCCCAGGTGGTGATCTTCACCAACGCGCCGGCCCAGGCGCGGATGCTGCGCGCCCAATGGCTGGCCCGGCACGGCCTGGACTATCCGCTGTTGCTGGGCTCCGGACCCAAGGGGCCGGCGGCCAGGTCGCTGGTCCGGCGGGCCGATGCGCCCGCCGCCTTCGTCGACGACCTGCTGCCCAACCTGGATTCGGTGGCCGAAAGCGCGCCGCACGTGGCCACCTTCCAGCACGTGGCCGACCCGCGCCTGCGGCCGCTCGCGCCTGCCGCGCCCGAGCGCCACCCGCGGATCGACGACTGGGCCGAGCTCGCGACGGCGATCGAGCAGGCGATCTCCTAGGGCTCGCTAGGGAACTGCCGCAGCGCGCTGAAAGGCCGGCCGCGCGGTCAGCCGCTGGGCATAGGCCTTGATGGCGTCGGAGACGTCGCCGAGCATCAGCATGTCCGCCAGGCTCAGGGCGTAGCCGACCGAAATGTCGGCCAGGGTGAACTGGTCGCCCACCATGTAGTCGCCGCGCTCGAGCTGCCGCTCCACCAGCGACAGCCGCCGGTGGAAGCTGCGGGTGATGATGTTGGCGGTGAAGTTTTCCTTCTGGTCCTCGGGCGCCAGCAGCTTGGTGCCGACCATGGCGTTCAGCGGCGCGGCCAGGCTCGCCTCGCCGAACAGCATGAACTGCAGGTAGTCCGAGTAGCGGGGATCGCTCGGCTCGATGGCGAGCGGCGTCGGGCCATGCTTGCTGGCCAGATACATCATGATGGCCACCGACTCGGTCATCACCACGTCGCCGTCGACCATCGCCGGCAGAGTGCCGGCCGGGTTGGCCGCAAGGAAGTCCTCGTCGGGCCGGGCGAACGAGGCGGAGACGGTCTCGTAGGGCGCGCCCAGTTCCTCGGCGGCCCACAGGACACGCAGAGAACGGCTGCGCGGCGCGTGGTAGATCTTCATCGACATCTCCCTTGGGGGCCCCTCCTTTATCCGCCCGGGCGGCCGATGAGAACCGCAAAAAGCGCACGATCGTGCACCTTGTCGCGTTCATAAGACGTTCTGCTAGGCTCCCGACATGATCCGCTTCGGAGTCGATTTCGGCGGAACGAAGATCGAGGCGGCGGCGCTCGACGCCGACGGCCGCTTCGTGGCGCGCGTGCGCGGCCCCTCGCCCAGGCGCTACGGCGAAGGCCTGGAGGCGGTGGCCGCCCTCCTCGCCGAAGCCGAGCGTCAGGCGGGCGTGAAGGCCGCGCGGGTCGGCGTCGGCACGCCCGGCTCCCCCTCTCCGCGCGACGGACTGATCCGCAACGCCAACTCCATCCAGCTCAATGGCCAGCCCTTTCAGGCCGACCTGAAGCGGGTGCTCGGCCGGCCGGTGCGGCTGGCCAACGACGCGAACTGCCTGGCCCTTTCCGAGGCGACCGACGGCGCCGGCCGCGGCGCGCGGGTGGTCTTCGCCGCCATCCTCGGCACCGGCTGCGGCG
>JAQVDF010000077.1 GCA_028698405.1 Phenylobacterium sp.
TGGGCGATCCCCTGCCCTGCGACGACGCAGAGCTGGCGCGGCTTCGAGGCGAACTCGCAAGCCGCCCCGTCGTCCTCGCCGCCAGCACCCACCCGGGCGAGGAGGCGCTGATCGTCCGGGCCTGGATGGCCGCCGGTTCGCCCGGCCTGCTGATCGTCGCCCCACGGCACCCGGACCGCAGCGCCGCCGTGGAGGCCGAGCTGAAGGCGCTGGGCCCGAGGGTCTCGGTGCGCAGCCGCGGCGAGCCCGCGGCGCGCGCAGAGGCCTATCTCGCCGACACCCTGGGCGAATTGGGGCTCTTCTTCCGGCTGGCGCGGATCGTGGTGATGGGCGGCGCTTTCGTTCCGGGGATCGGCGGCCACAACCCCCTGGAGCCGGCCAGGCTCGGCTGCGCCATCGTCACCGGGCCGGAGGTGTTCAATGCCGCCGACGTCTATGCCGAGATGGCCGAGGCAGGCGCCGTCGTGACGGCCAGGGACGAGGCCGGGCTGGCCGCCGTTCTGCGCGACCTGATCGCCGATCCCGCGCGGACCGAGGCGTTGGGCGACGCCGCCCTCGCCTACGCGGCCCGGCAGGGCGCGGCGCTCGACGAGGCGCTGGCACGCCTCGAGCCCCTGCTGCCCGCATGAGCCTCGGCACGCCCCGGTGGTGGTACCAGCGGCGGAGCGGCGCCATGCGCGTCACCCGGCTGCTGCTGACCCCGCTGTCGTGGATCTGGGCCGCCGTCACCGCTTGGCGGATCGCCGCCGCCAAGCCGGTCGACCCGGGCGCGCCGGTGATCTGCGTCGGCAACCTGACCATGGGCGGGACCGGCAAGACCCCCATCGTCCGCGCCCTGATGGCCCACATCACCGCCCTCGGCGTGCCGGTCCACGGCCTCTCCCGCGGCTATGGGGGGCGGCTGACCGGCCCTGTCGAGGTGGACGTCGAGCGGCACACCGCCCGCGACGTTGGCGACGAGCCGCTGCTGCTGGCCCTCGAGGGGCCCGTATGGGTGTCGCGCAACCGGGCCGAGGGGGCGGTGGAGGCGGCCATCTCCGGAGCGGCGGCGATCGTCATGGACGACGGCCACCAGAACGGCTCGGTGGCCAAGGCCCTGTCGCTGGTGGTGGTCGACGGCGAGACCCGCGACGGCGAGTGGCCGTTCGGCGGCGGGCAGGTGTTCCCGGCCGGGCCCATGCGCGAGCCGCTGCAGGCGGGCCTCGCCCGCGCCGACGCCGTGGTGCTGCTGATGCCCGGCGACCTCGGCCGGCCCGACCCGGAGCTCCTGGCGCTGTTCGGCGACACTCCGGTGCTGGTCGCCCGTCTGGAGCCCGCCGCCGAGCCGCCGCCCGGCCCGCAGCTCGGCTTCGCCGGTGTCGGCAAGCCCTGGAAGGTGGAGCGCTCGCTGCGCGCCGCGGGCTGCCGGCTGATCGACTTTGCGGCCTTCCCCGACCACTTCGCCTACGACGAGGCGACGCTGGAGGCACTATGGGCCCGCGCCCAGGACGCGGGCGCCGGCCTCGTCACCACCGAGAAGGACTGGGTCCGCCTGCCCGTCCAATGGCGCGCCCGCGTGAAGGCCTGGCCGGTGCGGGCCCGGTTCGTCGACCCCGGACTGCTCGACCGGCTGCTCGAGCCGATCCTGCCGTAACGCGCTGTCGTCCCGGAAAGCAAAAGCCCCGGCCGTGGGGCCGGGGCTCTCGATGCGCATGCCGGAGGCTACTTCGCGTCGGCCCTCTGGGCGAACTTCCAGCCGGCCTGAGCGAGGGCGACCACGCGGGGGGCCATGCTGGCGGCCTGCGGGCTGTTGGCCGTGCCGTCGCGGGCGCGGCCGACGATGCCCTGGATGATCCCGGCCAGGCGGAAGATGTTGTAGGCGAAGTACCAGTCGAGGTCCGGCATGCCCGAGCGGCCGGTCAGGCGGCAGTATTCGTCGACATACTCCTCGACGGTCGGGATGCCGTGTTCCTTCAGGTCCGGGATCTGGGCGATGGTGCCGTTCACCCAGTTCATTAGCAGGTAGGTGAAGTCGGCCAGCGGCTCGCCGAGGGTGGACAGCTCCCAGTCGAGCACGGCCACGACGCGCGGCTCGGTCGGATGGAAGATCATGTTGTCCAGACGGTAGTCGCCGTGGACGATCGAGGTGCGCTCCTGCGGCGGCAGGGTCTTGGGCAGCCAGTCGATCAGCCGCTCCATCTCCTCGATGTGCTGGGTTTCGGAGGCCTTGTACTGCTTGGTCCAGCGGTCGACCTGCCGACCCATGTAGTTGCCGGGCTTGCCGTAGTCGCCGAGGCCGATCTTCTCGTAGTCGGTGTTGTGCAGGTCGGCGAGCGTCTTCAGCTTGGCCATGAAGATGTCGCGCCGCTCGGCCGGCTCGTACTGCGGCAGGCTCTGGTCCCAGAGGATCCGCCCTTCGACCATGTCCATCACGTAGAACATGGTGCCGATGACCCCTTCGTCGGTGCACAGGCCATAGGTCTTGGCGACCGGAAAGCCGGTGGTCCCGAGCGCGGTGATCACCTTGTACTCGCGGTCCACCGCGTGCGCCGAGGGCAGCAGCTTGCCCGGCGGCTTGCGCCGCATGACGTACTTCTTGGTCGGGGTGACGAGCTGGTAGGTCGGGTTGGACTGGCCGCCCTTGAACTGGCGCACCTCGAGCGGACCCGCGTAGCCCTCGACGTTGGCCTTCATCCACGCGTCGAGCGCAGCCTCGTCGAACCGGTGGGACTCCGCGACCTCTTTCGTGCCGGTGTTCAGCTGCTCGCGCTGCTGTTCGGCGGCGTCGATGACGGCCATGGGCGGCTCCCTTTTTCTAAACGTTTGTTCGGCGCGACCATACCGACCCCACTGGGCCGGCGGCAACGGCGAAAGTGGGGCGACCCGGTGCTGGCGGAGCGGCGTTATCGCTGCAGCGCGCGCCAGCCGATGTCGCGCCGGCAGAAGCCGCCGGGCCAATCGATGCGGTCGACGGCGGCGTAGGCCCGGTCGAGCGCCTCGCGCAGCGTCGGCCCTCGCGCGCAGACGTTCAGCACCCGCCCCCCGGCGGCCCGCAGCGTGCCGTCCGGATCGACCTTGGTGCCGGCGTGGAAGACGGTCACCGTCTCGCCGAAGTCCTGGTTGGCGCCGCGGATGATCGAGCCGGTGACCGGGCTTTCCGGGTAGCCGTCGGCGGCCAGCACGACGCACACCGCATGCTCGTCGCGGAACCTGGGCGGCGGCAGCTGGTCGAGCGTGCCCTTCGCGCAGGCTTCCAGGTAGGGGACGAGATCGTCGGCCAGGCGCAGCATCAGCACCTGGCACTCCGGGTCGCCGAAGCGGACGTTGAACTCGATCAGCTTGGGCCCGTCCCTGGTGACCATCAGCTCGACGAACAGCACCCCGTGGTAGGGCGCGCCTTCGGCCGCGATGCCGGCGAAGGCCGGCTCGACCAGGCGGGTGCGGACCGCCTCGATCACCTCCGGGGTGAACACCGGGGCCGGCGAGTAGGTGCCCATGCCGCCGGTGTTGGGGCCCTGCTCGCCGTCGAAGGCGCGCTTGTGGTCCTGCGCCTCGCCGAACAGCATCACGCTGCGGCCGTCGCAGAGCGCGAACAGCGAGCCGATCTCGCCGTCCAGGAACTCCTCGACCACCACCCGCGAGCCGGCCGCGCCGAAGCGGCCGCCGAGGGCGTCGTCGATGGCGGCCTCGGCCTCGGCGCGGGTCTGGGCCACCACCACGCCCTTGCCGGCCGCCAGGCCGTCGGCCTTGATCACATAGGGGGCCTCGAACTCGGCCAGCGCCGCCTTGGCGGTCGCGGCGTCCTCGCACACCCGGTAGCGGGCGGTGGGCAGGCCGTGGCGGTCGCAGAAGCCCTTGGTGAAGGCCTTGGACGACTCCAGCCGTCCGGCGGCGGCGGTCGGCCCGAAGCAGGGGAAGCCGGCCGCCAGCATGGCGTCGGCCAGGCCCGCCGCGACCGCGGCCTCGGGGCCGATCACCACCAGGTCGGCGGCGATCTCCCTGGCCAGGTCGACCAGGGCGGGCACGTCGGTGACGGCCACGTTGCGGACCTCGCAGCACTGCGCCATGCCGGGGTTGCCGGGCGCGGCGACGAGGCGGGTCAGCTTGGGCGAGGCGGCGATCTTCCAGGCGAGGGCGTGCTCGCGTCCCCCCGACCCGACGAGCAGGATGTTCATGGCGCGCGTTTGGCCTGCACGGGCCGGGCGGTCAAGCGCCGGCCAGCCAGCGCATCACCTCCCCCACCGCCTGCGGGTCCTCGCCGTCCGGCGAGCGGGTCGGCGGCCAGGTTATCTCCAGCACGATGCCGTCCGGATCCTCGAAGTAGAGCGAGGTCTGTTCGCCGTGCCGCTCCTCCCGGGAGGCGACGTCGGCATCGGCCAGCCGCCGCTTCCAGCCGGCGTAGGCCTCGGCGCTCTCGGCGCAGAAGGCGTAGTGGCGCGCATCCTTCGGCCGCACGTCCACCGGCGGCGCCGGCGCGCCCAGCAGCGCCACGCACACCAGCTCGGTCCCGCCGCCGAGGCCGAAGAACATCATCAGATAGCGGTAGCCGTCCCAGTCCTCGCCGCTCGTCTGCCCGGTCAGCGGCAGTCCCAGGAGATCCCGGTAGAAGCCGAGCGTCGCCGCCGCATCGCGCACCGGGAACACCACGTGGTCGAGGCTGAGCATCGCCGATCACTAGCACATTTCGGCGAACGCCGTGATGTGGGTTGCGTCCAGCGAGAGGTCGCAGTCAGCGCTGCGCGCAACCAGCAACCGGCCGCCGTCGGTGACGAAGTCGGCCACCTTGTCGCCGGGCTTGATCTCGGCGAACGCCAGGGTCTCGCCGGGCTTGCGGGCCGAGTCCGCGGTCTTGTCGGCTTCGGTACGCTGGGGCGAGGCGAGGGCGAGGGCGGTGGTCTTCATGGCGTCTCCTCCGGCCGTGGAAGGCGACGCAGCGGCGCCGTCCAGCCGCCCTAGTCCCCCAGGTCCAGCGCGTAGCCGGCCGAGCGGACGGTGCGGATGGGGTCGGCCGCCTGGCCCTGGTTCAGCGCCTTGCGCAGGCGCCCGACGTGGACGTCCACCGTGCGGGCCTCGACATAGACGTCCGAGCCCCACACGGCGTCGAGCAGCTGCTCGCGAGAGAACACCCGGCCCGGATTGCGCAGGAAGTGGTCCAGCAGCCGAAATTCGGTGGGGCCCAGGTGGACCTCGCGGCCGCCCCGCTTCACCCGGTGGGCGATGCGGTCGATGACGATGTCGCCGACCTGGGTGGTGTCCTCGGCGAGCCCCGGCCGCAGCCGGCGGAGCACGGCGCGGACCCGGGCGGCCAGCTCGCTCATCCCGAACGGCTTGACCAGATAGTCGTCGGCCCCGGTATCGAGGCCGCGGATGCGGTCGCTCTCCTCGCCGCGGGCGGTCAGCATGATGATCGGCAGGTTGCGGGTCTTGGGTCCCGCCCGCAGCCGGCGGCAGACCTCGATGCCGGAGACCTTGGGCAGCATCCAGTCGAGAATCACGAGGTCCGGCAGCCGCTCCTTCACCAGGGTCAGCGCTTCCTCGCCGTCGGGCGCGACGCCGACCTCGTAGCCCTCCTTTTCGAGGTTGTAGTGGAGCAGGGTCGCCAACGCGTCCTCGTCCTCCACCACCAGCACGTAGGGCGTCACGGCCCCTCCTCCGGCTCCAGGCGGTCGGCCTTCGGCCGGTTCGCGTTCAGCGCCTCTCCGGTGATCTCGTAGTGGACGATCTCGGCGATGTTGGTGGCGTGGTCGCCGATCCGCTCCAGGTTCTTGGCCACGAACAGCAGGTGCGCGCACGGCTCGATCGTCCGGGGATCGCCCATCATGTAGGTGAGCAGCTCGCGGAACAGGCTGTTGTAGTGCTCGTCGACCTCGTCGTCGCGAGACCAGACCGCCCTGGCCCGCTCCAGGTCGTGACCCGCGTAGGCGTCCAGCACCTCCTTCAGCCGGCCCAGCACCAGCTTGCCCATCCGCTCGATGGGCCGGGCCAGGGCCGGCATCGGGCCGGCGTCGGCGATGATCAGGCTGCGCTTGGCGATGTTCTTGGCCAGGTCTCCGCAGCGTTCGAGGTTGGAGGCGATCTTCATCGCCGCCACCGTGCGGCGCAGGTCGTTGGCCATCGGCTGGCGCAGCGCGATCAGGCGGATCGCCCGGCGCTCGATGTCGGCCTCCAGCACATCCAGCCGGGCGTCGCGGGCCACCACCTCGGCGGCCAGCTTGGGGTTGGCCTTGACGACCGCGGCGATGGCGTCCGCCGCCTGGGCCTCGGCAAGCCCGCCCATGCGCGCGCACTCGGCGGCCAGGGCGTCGAGCTCTTCCCCGAAGGATTTGACGATGTGCTCGCTCACGTCCGACCTCCGCCTCAGCCGAACCGGCCGGTGATGTAGTCCTGGGTCCGCGCGTCGCGCGGGTTGGTGAAGATCTCGTCGGTGGGCCCGGCCTCCACCAGCGCACCCAGATGGAAGAAGGCAGTCTTTTGAGAGACCCGCGCCGCCTGGGCCATCGAGTGGGTCACGATGACGATGCAGTACTGCCCGCGCAGCTCGTCGATCAGTTCCTCGATGCGGGCGGTGGCGATGGGGTCGAGCGCCGAGCAGGGTTCGTCCATCAGGATCACCTCCGGGCTGACCGCGATGGTGCGGGCGATCACCAGCCGCTGCTGCTGGCCGCCGGACAGGCCCGTGCCCGGCTGGTGCAGCCGATCCTTCACCTCATCCCACAGGCCCGCCCTGCGCAGCGCCGTCTCGACGATCTCGGCCAGCTCGGCCTTGTTCGTCGCCAGGCCGTGGATGCGCGGGCCGTAGGCGACGTTCTCGAAGATGCTCTTCGGGAAGGGGTTGGGCTTCTGGAACACCATGCCGACCCGGGCTCGCAGCAGCACCGGATCGACGCTGCGGTCGTTGATGTCCTCGCCGTCGATCTCGATCCGCCCTGAGACGCGGGCCCCGGCGATGGTGTCGTTCATCCGGTTGATGCAGCGCAGGAAGGTGGACTTGCCGCAGCCGGAGGGGCCGATCAAGGCGGTGACCGCCCGCTCGGGGATGTCCAGGCTCACGTCGAACAGCGCCTGCTTGCCGCCGTAGAAGACGCTGACGTCGCGGGCGCACACCTTGGCCTCGGCGCCAGGGCCGGCGGCGGCGGGCGCATCCGCGGCGCGGTGGCCGGCTGCGTCGTCGCGTTGCGTGGAGAAGGGGCGGAACAGCATCGGCTTCACCAGCGCCTTTCGAAGCGGCGGCGCAGCACCACGGCCGCCAGGTTCATCATGATCATGAAAGCCAGCAGCACCAGGATGGCCGCGGCGGTGCGCTCGTGGAACGCCCGCTCGGAGGCGTTCTCCCAGATGAACACCTGCACCGGCAGCACGGTGGCGGCCGAGGTCAGGCCCTCCGGCGCGGCCGGCACGAAGCCGACCATACCGATCATCAGCAGCGGGGCGGTCTCGCCCAGCGCGTGGGCGAGCGAGAGGATGGCGCCGGTCATCACGCCCGGCATGGCCAGCGGCAGCACGTGGTGGAACACCGTCTGGGTCCGTGAGGC
>JAQVDF010000078.1 GCA_028698405.1 Phenylobacterium sp.
TGCTGGGCCGCCAGTTCGTCCACGCGCCTGCGCCGGAGAATCTGACCGCGCTGCTCGCGGCCGCAGACATTTACACCGAGCCGTTCAGGGCGGGCGACGGCGAGGCCGCCCAGGCGGCGATCGCCGTCGGTGCGGCGGTGCTGACCCTCGGCGAGCCGGGAGACGCGGCCGCCTTCGTTCCGGAGGCTCATCGGGCCGCCGATGCGGACGACTACTTCGCGCGGCTCGAAGCGCTGGCGACGGACGCCGGCCTGCGCCGAGCCTGGGCGGCGGACCAGCACGTCCTCGCCGCCCGCCGCGGCGATCCCGACGCCTTCGCGGCCGAGCTGAACGCGATGATCCGGCTCGCCTACAAGCGCTGCCGCGCCCGCCACCCCTCTTCGCTCGAGGGCCTCCTCGACCTTCCCCCGCAGAGCCTCGCCGCGCTGCGGCCCCAGGGGCGCGCGTAACGACGCGCTCCTACCTCCCCCGCTTCGCAAGGGAGGTAGGGGAGACCAGACTACCCCCGCTCCAGGAACCGCCTGATCCAATCCGCCAGGCGCGCACGGTCGTCGGGGGCGTCGAGGCTCTCGATGGCCTGGACGGCATGTTCTTCGGCGATGCGGGTTGCGCGGCGGCTATCGACGAGGGCCTTGGCGTAGGCGGGTTCGAACTCAGGGTGGAGCTGGATCGAGATCGCCGGCTGGTCGGTCCAGGCGAGCATGCCCACGGGGCAGAAGTCGCTGCCGGCGACGACCACCGCGCCGGGCGGCGGCTCGACCACCTGGTCCTGGTGGGAGGCCGGCGCGCGGAACTCGCCCACCGCGTCCATCCACGGCTGCGGCGCGCGCACGACGTAGCTGTGCAGGCCTATCCCCCAGCCGCGTTCCGACTTCTCGACCCGGCCATCGAACGCCTCGGCCATGATCTGGTGGCCGAAGCAGACGCCGACCAGCGCCGCCTGCCCCCTGGCCGCGCGCAGGAAATCCTTGAGCCCGGCGATCCAGGCCGCGTCCTCGTAGGCGCTGGCCGGCGAGCCGGTGATCACATAGGCGTCGCAGGTCTGCGGATGGGCCGGCAGCTGACCGGCGGCCGCGTCGAAGTCGGCGTAGTCGTAGCCCGGCCCCAGCAGCCGGCGGAACATCTGAGGGTAGTCGCCGAACGTCGCGTCCAGGCCCGTGGGCGGCGCACCGGTCTCCAGGATGCCGAGCCTCAATAGACCATCCCCTGGGCCACCGCCTTCAGCTTCTCGATGGCGGCCAGCTTGTCGTCGATGAAGTCGTGGTCGATCCACCAGGCCTCGACCTCCTTCAGCACCTGGCCGACGAGGGGCCCGCGCGGCACGCCGGCCCGCACAACCTCGTCGCCGTTCAGCGGGAAGGGCGGCGGCGACCAGCCCTCGCCGAGCGCGATCAGCCCGCGCCACTGGGCCGCCGCGGCCGTGCTGGTGGACGAGGCCCAGGCGAGCTTGACCCGGTCGCGGAAGGTCTGCTGGCCGAGGGCGTAGACCGACCTGCGTGTCTCGCGGGCGCTCATCCAGCTCTTGATCGGCGGCTCCTTGCCGAACGCGGCGGCGATCCGGTCACGCTGCTCGTTGGACAGCCTGAGACGCTCGGCGAGCGCCGGGGCGATCTGCGGATCGTCCGGCATCAAGGCCGCCAGGCGCAACACCGCGTCGGTCTCGAACAGCTGCTCGCTCTCGATCTCCACCAGCGCCTCGAAGCGGCCGAGACCGGCCGCCTCCGGCAGGGCGACGCCCAGCACGCCGGTCTGGGCCATCAGCCGGACGGCCCGGCGCGGGTCGTCAGCAGCCAGCAGCTTGAGCAGCTCGGCGGAGATGCGCTCGGCCGCCAGGTTGGCGATCGCCGCCTTGTGCTCGGCGCAGGCGGCCAGGGCCTCCCCGTCCGGCTCGCCGCGGCCGAACGAGGCGTAGAAGCGGAAGAAGCGCAGGATACGCAGATGATCCTCGAGGATCCGGCGCACCGGCTCGCCCACGAACACGATGCGGCCGGCGCGGGCGTCGTCCACCCCGCGGCCGGAGGAGTCGAACACCTCGCCGTCGCGCTTGGCGTAGAGGGCGTTGAGAGTGAAGTCGCGCCGCTCGGCGTCCTCCATCCAGTCCGTGGTGAAGGCCACCACCGCCCGTCGCCCGTCCGTCGAGACGTCGCGCCGCAGGGTGGTGATCTCGAACGGCTTGCCGCCGCTGACCGCGGTCACGGTGCCGTGCTCCACGCCGGTCGGAATCGCCTTCAGGCCCGCCGCCTTCAGCGCCTCGATCACCTGGTCGGGCGTGAGCGTGGTGGCGATATCCACGTCGTTGACCGGCCGGCCGAGCAGCGCGTCGCGCACGCAGCCGCCGACGAAACGGGCGCAGTCGGGGCCGCCCTTGGCCTCCAGCGCGTCGAACACCGCCATGGTCTCCTTGGCGGTCATCCAGGCGGCGGGGCCGATGCGTTTGGTCATGGCGTCTTGGAACTCGGCTTGGGCTCGTAGTGGCCGGGAACGACCCGGCCGTCGGGAAGCGTCTGGGCCGGTACATACCGCCCGTCCGCCTCCTCGTCATGGAACAAGGGGAGGATCAGCATCGATGCGGCGACCAGCACGGCGGCGGCGGCCACCAGCCAGGCCCAGGGCGTCTCGCCCATCGCCCGGCCGTTGCGCCTGGCCCATTCGCGCCAGACGAACCAGATCACGAACGGCGTGGCGACCAGCGCCGCGCGGATCAGGAGGACCCTAAGCAAGCGCGGCCCCGTAGAGCCGGTCGTACAGCGCCCGCAGCATGCCGGCGGTGGCGCCCCAGATGTACTGGTCCTGGTGGGTCATGGCGTAGAACCGCCGCTTGACGCCGGTGGGCAGCTCGCGCTCGTGCTCCTCGTAGTTGGACGGGTCCATCAGGAAGCCGAAGGGGGTCTCGAAGATGTGCGCCACCTCGTCCGGATTGGGCCGCAGGGAAAAGCCCTCGGCGATGAAGCCGACCACTGGGGTCACCAGATAGCCGGTGCCGGTCCGGTAGGGTGTGGAGAGACCGGCCAGGGAGACGTAGCCCGGATTGAGCCCGACCTCTTCCTCGGCCTCGCGCAGGGCCGCCTGCCAGACGGTCTCGCCCGGATCGAGCCGGCCGCCGGGGAACGCGACCTGGCCGGTGTGTCGGCGCAGCGTTTCGCTGCGACGGGTCAGCAGGACCGACAGCCCCTCCTCCCGCTCGATCAGCCCGACGAGCACCGCGGCGGGGGTCAGCGGGGCCTGCGGCTCCTCCGGGAAGGGATCTCCGGCGATCACGCCGCTGGCCGGGGCGCGGTCATCGAGGGGGTCGAGGTGGCGCGCGATCCAGGCCCGCAGCTGGGCGGGCGGTGCGGTAGGGCTCACGGCGGCAGGGACCCGACTTCGAACCGCGCCCCGTTGGAGGCGACTACGTATCGGTCGCCCTCCGGCTCGGCCATCTCCACCAGGTCGTAGAACACCGGGCGGTTGATCAGGGCCTCGAGCCCGCGGCGGACGTGGATGTAGGGCCGCGGCTCGCCCGTCGCCGGGTCGATCTCGACGCGGATCGGGTTGTCGGGGCCGGCCTCGACCTCGTCGCCGACATTGGTGGTGAAGCGCAGGGCCTCGCCGACCCGCGCGACGGCCACGGCGACGAAGGGCGCGTCCTCGACGCGGATCTTCATCTTCTCGACCGGCGTGACCAGCCAGTAGCCGTCGGGATCCTTGCGCAGCACGGTCGAGAACAGCCGCACAAGCGCCTCGCGGCTGATGATCGCGCCTTCGTGCACCCAGGCGCCGTCCCGGCGGATGACGATGTCGACCTCGCCGGAGTGGGCAGGGTTCCACAGATGCACCGGCGGCAGGCCGCGCTTCTTGGGCGCGGCGTCCTGGGGCGCCGCGTCCTGGGCCGCCTTCGCGGCCGCGACGACGCCTTCAAGGCCGGCTCGGGATTCGGCTTCCGCCATGCACCCTAGGTAGGCCGCGGCGGGCTTGGCCTCAAGCCGGGCGGACCGGACCTTCGAGCGGCGGGGCGTCGAAATCGAGCGGCTTGGCCAGCACCCGACGCCTATCGACGGGCCCCGGCAGCTCGACTCCGGCCGCCGCAGCGGCCGAGAAGCCGACCCGCGCATAGTAGGGCTCGTCGCCCACCAGCACCACCGCCACATAGCCCGCGCGCCGGGCCGCCTCGCAGGCTCGCTCCAGGAGGGCGATGCCGAAGCCGGCGCCCCGCAGTTCGCTCTCGACGGCCAGCGGGCCCAGGAAGGCCACCGGCGCATCCCCCACCCGCACGCGCCACTGGCGCACCACCCCGACGAGGCGGTCGCCCAGGAAGGCGCAGAAGGAAAGGTCGGGCTGGTAGTCGGCGAACTCGCGCACGCGCTCGGACACCTTCACGAACCGGCCGGGCCCGAAGGCGCGCTCGATCAGCGCCTCCGCGGCGGGACGGTCCTGCGCGCGCTCCGGCAGGATGACGAGTTGGGTTTGCGGCTGGAGGGTCATCGGCGATGGGCGGAACGACGAAAGGGGTGAAGCGGTCCCGCCGCCGCGTTCACTAGGCGCGGCGAGTACGGGAGATTTGCGGCCCCGGCGTGGGCCGGGCGAAGCGGCCTCGTCGCAGCATGGGCGGCCCTTTCCGATAACGGGCGAGGGCAATAGGGGCGCGGGGGCGCCCCGTCAACGGCGCCGTTGCCGCGGGCCGCGGCTCAGGCCAAGTTGCGCGCGCTCATGTCCGAGGCCGCCAAAGACGACGTCGTCCCCTCCGCCCGCGCCCTGCTGCAGGAGCGTGACTACCTGTTGTTCTGGGGCTCGCGGTTCGCAGGCGGGCTGGCGGCGCAGATCCAGAGCGTCGCCATCGGCTGGCACATCTACGAGCTGGCCCGCCGGACGATGAACGTCGCCGAGGCGGCCTTCGTGGTCGGCATGGTGGGGCTGGTGGCCTTCATTCCGGTGTTCCTGCTGACCCTGCCGGCGGGCGAGACCGTCGACCGCTACGACCGCCGCAAGGTCATGATGGGCTGTTATTCGGCCGAGCTGGTCACCGTAGCGGTGCTGGTCTGGGCCACCGCCACCGGCGCGGCCAGCGTCACCCTGATCCTCTGTGTCGCCGCCGCGTTCGGGGCCGCCCGGGCGTTCATGGCGCCGGCCGGGACGGCGTTGGGGCCGATGCTGGTGCCGCGCCTGCTGCTGCCGCGGGCGATCGCCTGGAACTCGCTGGCGTTCCAGACCGCCTCGATCGCCGGCCCTGCGGTCGGCGGCCTGCTCCTGGCCCGCTCCACGACGCTGGCCTACGCCACTGCGCTCTGCCTCTACGCCACCGCCGCGCTGCTGGTCTTCCTGATCCGCCGCGACACGCGCCCGCAGGTCCAGCCGGGCTCGCGCCTGGCTCTGGTCAAGGAGGGGCTGGCCTACGTCTGGAACCAGAAGATCGTGCTCGGCGCGATCTCTCTCGACCTGTTCGCGGTGCTGCTGGGCGGGGCGACGGCGCTGCTGCCGGTGTTCGCCCGCGACGTGCTGCACGTGGGCGAGGAAGGCTTCGGCATCCTGCGGGCGGGCCCGGCCATGGGGGCGACCGTGGTGGCTCTGTTCCTCGCCGCCAATCCGATCCGCAGCAAGGCGGGCATGTTCATGTTCGTCGGTGTTGCGGTGTTCGGCGCCGCCACCGTGGTGTTCGACCTGTCCAAGTCGCTGTGGCTGTCGGTGGCCGCGCTGGCGGTGCTCGGCGGCGCCGACATGCTGAGCGTCTACATCCGCCAGACGCTGGTGCAGCTCGTCACGCCCGACAACATGCGTGGTCGGGTGGCGGCGGTCTCGACCCTGTTCATCGGCGCGTCCAACGAACTGGGCGAGTTCGAGAGCGGCGTGGTCGCCCGCCTGCTGGGTCCGGTGGGCGCGGCCGTGTTCGGCGGAACCGGGGCGATGTTCGTCACCGCGCTATGGGCGAAACTGTTTCCCGCCTTGCGCAAGGCGGACCGCCTCGAATAACTGTTCGCCATATTCAAATTCATAGGGAGCCCTCGTACGAGGGAATTGCAGTTATGGGCGCATTGGAAGGCAAGGTTGTCCTGGTTACAGGCGGCGGCAACGGCATCGGGCGCGACGCCGCGCTGATCGCCGCGCAGGAAGGCGCTAAGGTCGTCGTCAACGACCTGGGCGGCGGCCTGAAGGGGGACGACGAGGGCTCGGCGACCGCGGCCGAGAAGGTCGCCCAAGAGATCCGCGCCTCCGGCGGCGAAGCGGTCTCCAACTCCGACAGCGTGACCAACTACCGCGCCGTCCAGGGCATGGTGGAGCAGGCGCTCGACACCTTCGGCGGCCTGCATGCGGTGATCAATCCGGCCGGCATCCTGCGTGACGTGATGTTCCACAAGATGTCCGAGGACGACTGGGACCGCGTCATCGACGTTCACCTGCGCGGCAGCTTCAACGTCGCCCGGGCCACCATCGAGCTGTTCCGCGAACAGAACGACGGCGCCTACATGTTCTTCACCTCGACCTCGGGCCTGTTGGGCAACATCGGCCAGGCCAACTACGGCGCGGCCAAGATGGGCATCGCCGGCCTGTCGCGGATCATCGCCATGGAAGGCGCGCGCAACAACGTGCGCTCGAACTGCCTGGCGCCGGTCGCCTGGACCCGCATGACCCAGTCGGTGCCGGTGAAGGACGAAGCCGCTGCGGCCCGCCGTCAGGTGATGGCCGAAAAGATCCGCGCCGACCAGCCGGCCCGCTTCTCGGTGGCGATGGTCTCGCCGGCCGCCGCCCACGTCTCGGGCCAGATCTTCGGCGCCTCGGGCGAGAACATCATCCTGTACTCGCAACCGCGTCCGATCGAGACGGTCACCAAGGACGAAGGCTGGACGGTCGAGACCATCCTGACCGAAGCGCTGCCGAAGATGCAGCCGAAGTTCTTCGAACTGAACCGCGCGGCCGCCCCGCCGCAACAGAAGCAGCCGGCCTGATCCGGACGGCTGTTTGAACGCGAAGGGCGGCGGGCTTCGGTCCGCCGCCCTTTTCTTTTGCCCGCCCCTCAGCGGCCGACGCGCAGGATGAAGGCCAGGATCTCGGCGACGGCGATGTAGAGCTCCTCGGGAATCTCGGCGTCGAGTTCGATGTGCGACAGGGCCTCGGCAAGGGCCGGGTTCTCCTCCAGCGGCACGCCATGCTCGCGGGCCGCCTCGACGATCTTCTCGCCCAGCCAGCCCCGGCCGACCGCCACCACCTTGGGCGCTTCCGGCTCGGTGTAGCGCAGGGCCACCGCCAGCCTGCGGGAGACAGGGCCGGTCATGTCGCCTGGTCCAGGAAGCGGCCGGGCGTCGCGGCGACGCGGGGCGCCGGCCCCTGCCGCACCGCAAGCTCCGCTTCGAAGCTCGCCCGCGCCAGCGCCGAGGTCAGCCGCTCGCCCTCGCGGGCCAGCTTGCGTGCGGTCTCGGGCCGCTCGACCCACAAGGTCACCCCCGCCTTGGCGCCGCGCAGCACGACCTGCGCCTCCACCGGGCCCATCGGCTCGAGATCGAGGGCGAAGCGGACGCGCCAGACG
>JAQVDF010000079.1 GCA_028698405.1 Phenylobacterium sp.
GTGCGCGTGCGTCCGCCCGCGTCCTTCCACTCGAAGGTGTCGCCGGGCCGCAGCCCGATCAGCGCCGCGCCGACCGGCGTCAGCACCGAGATGCGGTTGTCGTCGATGCTGGCGTCCTTGGGCAGGCCCACCAGGGTCTTGAGCACGGCCAGGACGTCTTCCTTGCGGATCACCCGCACGTCGTCGGGGCAATCCAGCTCCAGGCGCATGTTCATCTTCACCCGGCCGACCGAAGACAGGTCGTAGCGCTCGGAGTCGAAGAACAGCGACTTGAACATCGCCTCGGCCGCTTCGACGGTCGGCGGCTCGCCCGGGCGCATCACCCGGTAGATGTCGAACAGCGCGTCCTCGCGGGAGGTGTTCTTGTCCACCCGCAGGGTGTTGCGCATGTAGGCGCCGACCGTGACGTCGTCGATGTCGAGGACGTCGAGGGTGGTGAAGCCCTGCTCCTCGAGCGCGGCCAGCAGGGTCGGGTCGAGTTCGTCGCCCGCCTCGGCGTAGATCTCGCCGGTCTCCATGTTGACCAGGTCGCGGGCCAGGTAGCGGCCGGTCAGGGCCTCGGGCGCCAGCAGCAGGGTCTTGAGGCCGTTGTCGGCGAAGCGCTTGGCGTTGCGCGCCGAGATCTTCTGGCCGGCCGGGGCGATCTCCTCGCCGGTGTCGGCGTCGATCAGCGGGAACTCCGGCTTCACGCCGCGCCAGCGCTCCGGCTTGTAGGGCGTGGCCCAGCCGCCCTCGCGCTTCTCGTAGGGGACGGTCTCGTAGAAGGTGGAGAGGATCTCCTCCCCGTCCATGCCGAGCGCCATCAGGAAGGTGGTGGCCGGCAGCTTACGGCGCCGGTCGATACGGACGTAGACGATGTCCTTGGCGTCGAACTCGAAGTCCAGCCAGCTGCCGCGGTAGGGGATCACGCGGGCGGCGAACAGCAGCTTGCCCGAGGCGTGGGTCTTGCCCTTGTCATGGTCGAAGAAGACGCCTGGCGAGCGGTGCATCTGGGAGACGATGACGCGCTGGGTCCCGTTGACGATGAAGGTGCCCTTCTCCGTCATCAGCGGGATGTCGCCCATGTAGACGTCCTGCTCCTTGATGTCCTTCACGGAGCGGGCGCCGGTCTCCTCGTCGGTCTCGAACACGATCAGGCGCAGCTTGACCTTCAGCGGCGCGGCGTAGGTCATGTCGCGCTGGACGCATTCCTCGACGTCGTACTTCGGCTCCTCGAACTCGTAGGAGACGTATTCGAGCACGGCGCGCTCGTTGAAGTCCTTGATCGGGAAGACGGACTTGAAGACCGCCTCGATGCCTTCGTCCCGCCGGTCGGCGGGGCGCACTTCACGCTGGAGGAACTGTTCGTAGGAGGACCGTTGAACCTCGATGAGGTTCGGCATCTGCACAGCTTCGGGGATGCGGCCGAACGACTTCCGGATCCGCTTCTTGCCGGTGAAGGATTGCGCCATTTTTGTCCCTTGCGAGGCGCGCGGAGTCTGGGCCACCGTGCGCCTTGGTTTTCATCCTGCGTCCACCCTCGGCTCTCCCCTCGCGGGGAGCGGACGCTGGAATGCCCCCGGTACGTCGGGGGCGCTCCTTCGCACGGCCGGAGGGCGGCGGGCCGTGCCTCGGAGCTTCACGCGCGAAGAATCGCTGCTCGAAATGTTCAGAATTTCGCGGAACTCGCCTCTTAGGCCCTTTCGCGAGCCGTGGGAAGCCCCTCGCGCGAGAAAAATGGAGCGGCGCCGCCGGTCCGGCGCGCCGCCCCACCTGCGGCCCCGGGCGAACCCGGGGCGGTTCTTCGCGCACGCTTGTTCGCGGCAGGTGAACCACCGAGCAGGCCGGCCACGGGTTCCCGGCCACGCCCCCCCTGCCGCTGCCGGAGCGGAGCCCGAAACGAAAAAGGGGACGCCCTGAGGCGTCCCCTTGGATCGTCGAGCCTGAAGGCCCGGCTTACTTCACCTGGACGGTGGCGCCGGCGGCTTCGAGGCGCTTCTTGATCTCTTCCGCTTCCTGCTTGGAGACGTTCTCCTTCACGTTCTGCGGAGCGCCTTCCACCAGGTCCTTGGCTTCCTTCAGGCCCAGGTCCGGACGAACGGCGCGGACTTCCTTGATCACGTTGATCTTCTTGTCGCCGCCGGCGGTCAGCACGACGGTGAACTCGGTTTGCTCTTCGGCGGCTTCGGCCGGAGCAGCACCGCCGGCGGCGCCCGGAGCGGCGGCCACGGCGACCGGAGCGGCGGCGGAGACGCCCCACTTTTCTTCCAGCAGCTTGGACAGCTCGGCGGCTTCCAGGACGGTCAGGGCGGAGAGGTCGTCCACCAGTTGTTGCAGGTTGGCCATGTCAGTTGGTCCTTAAGGGTTGGGAGTTGTCGGGGAAGATGACGTTCAGGCGGCGTCTTTTTGCGCGTACGCGTTGAAGACGCGGGCAAGCTGACCAGCCGGCGCCTGCAGGACGCCCGCGACCTTGGTCGCCGGAGCCTGGATGAGGCCGATGATCTTGCCGCGGAGCTCGTCGAGCGAGGGCAGCGTGGCGAGCGCGCTGACCCCGGCCTTGTCGAGCACCTGCCGACCCATGAGGCCGCCAACAACGGTGAACTTGTCGTTCTCCTTGGCGAACTGGGTCGCGACCTTGGCGGCGGTGACCGGGTCCGGGGCGAAGGCGATGGCGACCGGACCCTTGAAGAGGGCGTCGCCCGCTTCGCCGGCCGAACCGTCCAGGGCCTTCTGGACCAGGGTGTTCTTCACCACCTTGAGCTGGGCGCCCTGCTCGCGCAGGCGGCCCCGCAGTTCCGTCATTTCCGCAACGGTCAGACCCAGGTAGTGGGTCACGACCACGGCGCCGGACGTATCGAAGACGCCCTTAAGCGCCTCGATGGTGTCCTGCTTTTGAGCGCGGTCCATTGCGGTCTCCTACTCAGGTGCGGCGACCGGACCATCCGGCCGCCGGTAGTCCGGACGCGTTCGAGCCGAGGGCCCGGACCCGTCCGTTCAGCCTGTCCATGGAGAGAAGCGTTAGGCCGCGCCCGACCGCGTTGCGGCAGGCGTGAGAAGGCCGTCGTCTTCCCGTCTCCCAACGGCCGAGGAAGGGCTCTTCCCCGCGTTACGGCTCCAGGCGGCCCCTGGAACCCCGCTGTTCTCGGACAGGATCGGGAAGCGCCCCGAAGGAGGCTCCCCCATCCCGCGCCCCTTGCGGGACGCGAAACTTCAAGAGGCGCGGCCTTTACACGAGACGCGGCGGAAACTCAACCGGCCGCACGCCCCCTCACCAGGGCGAGGGTCCCAGCAGCCTGCGCCGGTCCACGTCGTAATAGACGCCGTAGGTCGCCGCATCGGACGAGAAGGCCCCCACCGCCACCAGCGGATAGCCGTCCTGCGGCGTCAGGATCAGATAGCCGCTGCCCGGGCGTTCGTAGCGGCCGCGGATGAAGCGGCGCCCGCCGAAGGTGACCCCGCGGTAGAGCCGCGAGAAGCCCTGCAGCGACTGGCTGCCCGGCATCCGCACCTGGCGCTCCAGCTCCTCGACCTGGGCCTCGGTCGGCGTCCAGGAGGACGGCGGCTCTCCGGCCTGGGCGTCGGCCCGGGCCTCGGTCGGGGCGCCGTCCGCGGCCAGCGCCGCAGCTCCGCCCAGGCCCGCCGCAAGCACCATCGCCAGGATCGCCGTCGAGAGCCGCCTCATCTTCATCGCTCCGCCGCCGGGTTGGTCCGCCCTCCCCTAAGCGCCCGAGCCGCGCCCGGGCTCCGTGACCTCAATCGTGCAGCGGCTCGAAGCCGAACACCCAGGGGGCGTCGGTGTCGACCGTCACCCTCACCGCCTTCACCTGGTCGTACTTGTCGAACCAGCCGCGGATCATCCGGTGGTTCGCCTCGGTGCAGACCATCGCCCCCCAGGTGTCGCCCAGATGGATGGTGAAGGCGGGCGAGGCCCGGTTGATGCGGGCGATCAGGCGCTCGTAGACGGGATAGTCCGCGGGCGGGTCGTAGGCCGTGTCGCCCACCGCCACGAAGCTGAACCGCTCGGCCGCCGCCGGGCCGGCCATCGCCAAGGCCAGCGCCAACGCCCCCACGATCCTGCGCACGCCCTTCATGGCCGCTCCTCCCCTCGCCTGCTGTGGAAGCGCCACCTTGGACCCAGCGGGAGCCGTTGGAAACCGGCGTTACGCCACCTCTGCGCGAGGGATCCTCGCGCGGATCATGCCGTCCAGGGCCGGAGCGAGCGGACGTGAGGGACGCCCAACGAAAAAGGGAGCGGCGTTTCGGCCGCTCCCTCTCGCAAAGGCTGCTCGCTAGCGGGCGTCTCAGACGCCGACCGAGCTGGTGTCCACCTTGAAGCCCGGCCCCATGGTCGAGGAGAGGCTGATCTTCTTGATGTAGGTGCCCTTGGCGCCCGACGGCTTGGCGCGGTTCAGCGCGTCCACCAGGGCCTTGGCGTTGGCGATGATGGCGTCCTCGGAGAAGCTCGCCTTGCCGATGCCGGCGTGGATGATGCCGGTCTTCTCGGTGCGGAACTCGATGGCCCCGCCCTTGGCGTCCTTCACCGCTTGGGCGACGTTCGGGGTCACGGTGCCGACCCTCGGGTTCGGCATCAGGCCGCGCGGGCCAAGCACCTTACCGAGACGGCCGACCAGGGCCATCATGTCCGGGGTGGCGATCACCCGGTCGAACTCCATAAAGCCGCCCTGGATCCGCTCGACCAGGTCCTCGGCGCCGACGATGTCGGCCCCCGCGGCCTTGGCCTCTTCCTGCTTGGCGTCCTTGGCGATGACCGCCACGCGCACGTCGCGGCCGGTGCCCGACGGCAGATTGACCACGCCGCGGACCTGCTGGTCGGCGTGACGCGGGTCGACGCCCAGGTTGACGGCGATCTCGACGCTCTCGTCGAACTTGGCCTTGGCGTTTTCCTTCACCAGCTTCACGGCCGCTTCGAGCGGGTGAGCCGTGTTGCGGTCGCCGGTCCAGGCTTGGATGCGCTTGGGTTGCTTGGCCATGGTGCTAGGCCTCCACGATCTGAAGGCCCATCGAGCGGGCCGAGCCCTCGATGATGCGGGCGGCCGCCTCGATGTCGATGGCGTTGAGGTCCTTCATCTTCTTCTCGGCGATCTCGCGCAGCTGGGTGCGGGTGATCTTGCCGGCCGTCTCGCGGCCCGGCTTGCCGGAGCCGGACTTCAGGCCCGCGGCCTGCTTGATGTAGTAGGTCGCCGGCGGAGTCTTGGTGACGAAGGTGAAGCTCTTGTCCTGGTAGACGGTGATCACCGTCGGCAGGGGCGTGCCCTTCGCTTCCTTCTCGGTGCGGGCGTTGAACTCCTTGCAGAAGCCCATGATGTTGACGCCGCGCTGACCCAGCGCCGGCCCGATGGGCGGCGAAGGCGTGGCGGCGCCGGCGGGCACCTGCAGCTTGATGTAGCCCAGAATCTTCTTGGCCATGTTGTCCTCGCTGACCGGTCGCCCGGTCGGTTGAGCCGTGGTGCGGGGTTAGCCTGGCCGCCCCCTCCCACGGATTTGAGCGCCCCGTCCGCTAAGCGTCCGGCGCGAAGGGCGCGCGTGTAGCAGCAACGGCGACAGTGGGCAACATTAGGCGACATGGGGCGACGTTTGGGCAATGTTCGTCGATACCCGCGTGCGCGCGGCAATTCAGGCTCCAGCGCCGCCTAGCTGAGTTGCGCTGAGCGGCGCGGCGAGGACGGGCATCGCCCCCTTGGCGGTGAGAACCAGCGGTCGCCTACCGCTCAGGAGCGGACGAACCGCCTCAATCCCTGCTTCATCTGCACAGCATTGAAGTTCATCAAGAAGCCGAGACGATGGCCCGACAGCTTCAGGTAGGTCAGGTCCACCAGTCGCCCGCCGACCTAGCCGACCTTTTCGACCTGGTTGTATTCGAGCTCGACGGGGGTGGCGCGGCCGAAGATGGAGACGGTGACGCGCAGGCGGGCGCGTTCCTCGTCGACCTGTTCGACGGTGCCGTTGAAGCTCGCGAACGGGCCATCGGTGACGCGGACCTGCTCGCCGATCTCGAAGGAGATGGTCGGCTTCGGCCGCTCGACGCCCTCCTCGATGGCCCCGATGATCCGCGCGACCTCACGCTCGGACACCGGCATCGGCTTGGAGCCGGAGCCCAGGAAGCCGGTCACCTTCGGGGTGTTCTTGATCAGGTGGTAGGCCTCGTCGGTGAGGTCCATCTTCACCAGCACGTAGCCGGGGAAGAACTTGCGCTCGGTGTTGACCTTGCGGCCCCGGCGGATCTCCACGACATCCTCGGTCGGCACCAGGACTTCCGAGAACTGGTCCTCCAGCCCCTGGGCCTTGGCCTGCTCCAGGATGCTGTCCTTCACCTTCTTCTCGAAGTTCGAGTAGGCGTGAACGATGTACCACTTGTGGTGGGACGTGTCGGAGGCGGGGCGGGCGGCTTCGGCGTTCATCTCTCTCATCCCGCGTTCGTAATGCTCAGGATAAACTGCATCGCCCGGCCGATCCCGAAATCGACGACCAGGAAGAACACGGCGGCCATGGCCACCATGATCCCGACCATGACCGAGGTGATCCAGGTCTCCTTGCGGCTGGTCCAGGTGATCTTGCGGGCCTCGGCCCGGACCTCACGGAAGAACTGCGCCGGAGGCGTCTTCTTCTTCGGCGCCTGGACCGACGAGGAGCCGGCGGCCATCGCTGCGGCGGTCTTTGCGGCGCGCTCCCTCATGCCTGGGGCGCTGGGTTTCCGTGCCATGGAAGCGGTCTGGACTTTCTTTGCGGCTTACCGGCGGGCGCCGGCCTTTCGGGCGTTAGATAAGGTCGGCGGTGGCAGGAGTGGAGGGACTCGAACCCCCGGCCCTCGGTTTTGGAGACCGATGCTCTACCAGCTGAGCTACACTCCTTAAGTCGCCGTCCGCCAATGTGACAGCGCGCCGGAAGGCGCTGGCCTGGCGGCGCTGCGGCTCATCGCCGGAGCCGGCTCGTTTAGCAGGGGGTCCTTGCCGGAGCAAGGGCGCGGATCGGCCCGGGGTCGCGGCGCGTTAGGCCCGCGACAGCAACCCGAGAGTCCGCGCCCATGTCCCCCGCCCCTGAAGAGCCTGAAGGCCCGACCGCGCCGGAGCGCCGCACCGAAGCCAAGCGGCCCTTGCAGCCTGCATACAACCGCGACGACGAGATGAAGCCAGGGCGGCCGCCGCGTACGGCCTACGAACCCGACGGGGCGGAAGGCTCGTCCCGTACACCGAAGACCGCCACCGATCCGGCGAGCGGCGAATGGCGTGGCGAACCGCCCGCGCCGCCCGAGGCGGACGCGGACGAGACCGCCGATTCAGAGGATCGCTAGGCCGGCGGCGGCGGCGCCGCGCACTGGATCCCCATGTAGTCGACCTTGACGTCCGTCAGCTTGGTCCCGCAGGCGGTGACCTCGCCGGCGGCCGTCCCCATCACCGAAACGCCCACGCCCCTGGACATGTCGATTCCGGCTTCGGTGACGTCGTAGACCTTGTCCCCCTTCCTCATCACCAGGCAGGTGGGCTGGGCGC
>JAQVDF010000080.1 GCA_028698405.1 Phenylobacterium sp.
CAGCGCCACTTCGTCCGGCCCGTGCAGCTTGGGTTTCACGACGTAGATCGAGCAGGCGGCGCTGTTGCGGCGCGGCCCCTTCAGATCGTGCAGCGCGGCGGCGACGGTGACCAGCGCGTCGACCGCTGTTTCGTAGGCGTCCTGGCCTTTGAACCGCACCGCGTCGGTGGTCATGTGGTGGCCGACGTTGCGCACCAGCATCAGCGCGCGGCCACGCAGGGTCAGCGTCGAGCCGTCGGGGGCGGTGTAGGTCCGATCCTCGTTCAGCGCGCGCGTCTCGGTGCGCCCGCCCTTCTCGAAGAAGGCGGTCAGATCACCCTTCATCAGGCCGAGCCAGTTCCGATAGACGTTGGTCTTGTCCTCGGCGTCGACTGCGGCGACGGAGTCCTCGCAGTCCTGGATGGTGGTGATGGCGCTTTCCATCAGCACGTCGGCGACGCCCGCCGGGTCGTCCTTGCCGACGTTGTGGGCGCGGTCGATCTGGATCTCCAGGTGCAGGCCGTTGTGAGCCAGCAGCACGGCCGACGGCGCATCGGCGCCGCCGCGCCAGCCCTTGAACTGGGCCTCGTCGGCCAGGCCCACCTTGGCGCCGCCCTTCTGGGTGACCACCAGCTTGCCGCCCTCGACGGCGTAGCCGGCCGCGTCGGTGTGCGTGCCGCCGCTCAGCGGGGCGACGCGGTCGAGCAGGGCGCGGGCGTAGGCGATCACCTTGGCCCCACGAACCGGATCGTAGCCCTTGCCGCCGGTCGGCGGCTCCAGCGCGTCGGTGCCGTAGAGCGCGTCGTAGAGGCTGCCCCAGCGGGCGTTGGCCGCGTTCAGGGCGTAACGGCCGTTGGAGACCGGCACCACCAGCTGCGGGCCGGCGATCTGGCCGAACTCAGGATCGACGTTGGCGGTGTCGATGGTGAAGGGGGCGGGTTCGGGCAGCAGATAGCCGATCTCGCGCAGGAAGGCCTCCTGCTCGGCGACGGGCACGTCCTTGCCGCGGCGCTCGCGCCACCAGGCGTCGATCTTGGCCTGCAGCTCGTCGCGGCGGACCAGCAGGGCGGCGTTCTTCGGGGTGAACTCGGCCAGCACCGCTTCCAGCGCGCGCCAGAAGGCGGCCGGCTCTACCCCCGTCCCCGGCAGCAGCTCCTTTTCGACGAAGGTGTGAAGAAGGTCGTCGACGTAGAGATTGGAGCTGACGTCCATGGGCGGTCTCACTCTGCCTGGTAGCTAATCGTGGAACAGGGCGCCCCGGGGATCCCGAAGCGCCCTGCTCTTTCGGCTCTCGACGTCCCCTCACGCAAGAGCCGGAAACGGATGGGCGGTCCCCCTCCCCCGCCGGAGCGAGGGAGGGACGAGCCCCCAAGAACCGGATCGCCTTACGCGAACTGGTTCATGGTGTTCTGGACGCCGCCGGCCTTCAGGGCGGCTTCGCCGGCGAAGTACTCTTTGTGGTCGTCGCCGATGTCGGAGCCCGACATGTTCTGGTGCTTCACGCAGGCGATGCTTTCGCGGATCTCCTTGCGCTGCACGCCGGCGACGTAGCCCAGCATGCCGGCCGCGCCGAAGTACTCCTTGGCCAGGTTGTCGGTCGACAGGGCCGCGGTGTGGTAGGTCGGCAGGGTGATCAGGTGGTGGAAGATGCCCGCCCGCGCAGCCGCGTCCTTCTGGAAGGTGCGGATGCGGTTGTCGGCCTCGATCGCCAGCTCGGTGGTGTCGTAGTCGGCGCTCATCAGCTTGTCGCGGTCGTAGGCCGAGACGTCCTTGCCGGCCTTCGCGTAGTCGTCGAACACCTGCTGACGGAAGTTCAGCGTCCAGTTGAACGAGGGGCTGTTGTTGTAGGCAAGCTTGGCGTTCGGGATGACCTCCCGGATGCGGTCCACCATGCCGGCGATCTGCCCGATGTGGGGCTTCTCCGTCTCGATCCACAGCAGGTCCGCGCCGTTCTGCAGCGAGGTGATGCAGTCGAGGACGCAGCGGTCCTCGCCGGTGCCCGGACGGAACTGGAAGAGGTTCGAAGGCAGGCGTTTCGGACGCAGCAGCTTGCCGTTGCGGGTGATGACCACGTCGCCGTTGCCGACCTGGCTCTGGTCGATCTCCTCGCAGTCGAGGAAGGCGTTGTACTTGTCGCCCAGGTCGCCCGGCTCCTTGGAGAAGGCGATCTGCTTGGTGAGGCCCGCGCCCAGCGAGTCGGTGCGGGCGACGATGACGCCGTTGTCCACGCCCAGCTCGAGGAAGGCATAGCGCACCGCGCGCAGCTTCTGGATGAAGTCCTCGTGCGGAACGGTCACCTTGCCGTCCTGGTGGCCGCACTGCTTTTCGTCGGAGACCTGGTTCTCGATCTGGATGGCGCAGGCGCCGGCCTCGATCATCTTCTTGGCCAGCAGGTAGGTCGCCTCGGCGTTGCCGAAGCCGGCGTCGATGTCGGCGATGATCGGAACGACGTGGGTCTCGAAGTTGTCGATCTTGTCGAGGATCTGCTGCTCCTTGGCCGCGTCGTTCGCCTTGCGGGCGGCGTCGAGGTCACGGAACAGGCCGCCCAGCTCGCGGGCGTCGGCCTGGCGCAGGAAGGTGTAGATCTCTTCGATGAGCGCCGGCACCGAGGTCTTCTCGTGCATCGACTGGTCAGGCAGCGGGCCGAACTCCGAGCGCAGGGCCGCGATCATCCAGCCGGACAGGTAGATGTAGCGGCTCTTGGTCGTGCCGAAATGCTTCTTGATGGAGATCATCTTCTGCTGGGCGATGAAGCCGTGCCAGCAGCCGAGCGATTGGGTGTAGTTGGCGGGGTCCGCGTCGTAGGCCGCCATGTCCTTCCGCATGATGTCGGCGGTGTACTTGGCGATCTCCAGGCCGGTCTTGAACCGGTTCTGCAGGCGCATGCGGGCCACGGCTTCCGGGTTGATCCCGTCCCAGGCGCCGTTCTTGCTCTTGATGAGCTGGTCCATCTCGATGATGTGGTCTTGGTAGGGCATGGACTATGGCCTCGCCGAAAAACTGAAGTTGGCGAGCGCCTTAGCAACGCACCCGGACGGAAGGCGAGCCGTGGTGCGGTGTAGTAGTATAACTTTACATCGCTTCTAAGTTATGTTGTAAGGTTCTCACACCGGACAGCGCCGACGCGGCGCATTCCCCAGCGTCAGGACCTTGCACGTATGCGTGCGGATCGCCGCCTCTATCTCGGCCCGGCCCTGCGGCGGATCCGCCGCGAGCGGGGCCTGACCCAGGCCGACATGGCCCAGGACCTGGAGGTCTCCCCCTCCTACGTGGCGCTGCTCGAGCGCAACCACCGCCCCCTCAGCGCCGAGATGCTGCTGCGACTGGCGCAGACCTACAACCTCGACATGGCCAGCCTGACCGGGGCCGGCGGGGCCGACGTCTCGGCCAAGCTGCAGCAGGTGATGAAGGATCCGATCTTCGCCGACATCGAGCTGCCCTCGCTCGAGGTGGGAGACGTGGCCAGCAACTTCCCCGGCGTCGCAGAGGCGTTCCTGAGGCTCTACACGGCCTACCAGCAGGAGCACCTGGCGCTGGCCGACCGGGGCGCCGAGGGGCGCGAGAACCCCGACGCGCCGGATCCGGTGGACGAATCCCGCCGGTTCCTGGCCGCCCGGCGCAACTGTTTCCCACTGCTCGACGAGGCGGCCGAGCGCTACGCCGCGCTGATCGCCGAGCACGAAGGCAGCCTGCCCGCTTACTTCAAGGCCCGTCACAACCTGCGGGTCCGCCGCATTCCCTCCAGCGTGATGCTCGGCTCGATCCGCCGGCTGGACCACCACCGGCGCGAGATCCTGCTGGACGACGAGCTGGACGCGGCCAGCCAGCGGTTCCAGCTCGCCCTGCAGCTCGCCTACCTGGAGATGGGCCGGGAGATCGACCAGACCCTCGCCGAGGGCAGCTTCGCCACCGAGAGCGGCGAGCGGCTGACCCGCCGGGCGCTGGCCGGCTATGCGGCGGCGGCGATCATGATGCCCTATGGCCCGTTCGCCCCGGCCGTGGAGGCGCGCCACTACGACGTCGAGGCGCTGGCGCGGCAGTTCGGGGCCAGTTTCGAGCAGACCGCCCACCGGCTGACCACCCTGCAGAAGCCCGGCCAGGAGCGGGTGCCCTTCTTCTTCATCCGGGTCGATCCGGCCGGCAACGTCTCCAAGCGGCTGGACGGCGCGGGATTCCCGTTCGCACGGCACGGCGGCGGCTGCCCGTTGTGGAACGTCCACGCCACCTTCCAGCACCCCAGGCAGATCCTCACCCAATGGCTGGAGCTGCCGGACGGGCAGAAGTTCTTCTCGGTGGCCCGTACGGTCACCGCCGGCGGCGGCGGCTACGGCCGTCCGCGCATCGAGCGGGCCATCGGCCTGCTTTGCGCCGAGGAGCACGCAGGGAAGCTGATCTACACTCAGGGGCGCGGCGCGCCCTCGCCGGATGCCGCGACGCCCATCGGCGTCACCTGCCGACTGTGCCACCGCACCGAGTGCACGGCTCGCTCGGCCCCACCGATCGGCCGACAGATCCTGCCCGACGACATCCGCCGCACGACGGCGCCCTTCGGTTTCGCCGACTCCTAGGCGGTCCCCCTGCCCGCCTGGGCCGCGGCCGGCGCGTCGGGGGCGGCCAGAGCCGCGCCGATGCCGGCGATCAGCGTCTCGGGCGTGATCGGCTTCGCCACATGGGCGTCTGCGCCGGCGGCTTCGGCGGCCTGGCGGTGTTCGGGCGCGGCGTTGGCGGTCAGCATGACGATCGGCGTGCGCGCGGCGCCGGCTTCGGCCTCGCGACGGCGGATCTCGCGCACGGCCGAGAGCCCGTCCATCACCGGCATCTGCATGTCCATCAGCACGAGGTCGTAGGCGCCCGGCCCGAAGGCCTCCACCGCCTGCGCCCCGTTCTCGACCTGATGCAGCGAGACGCCGAGCGGCTCGAGGATCAGCTGGGCGACCTGGCGGTTGGTCGGGTGATCCTCGGCGAGCAGCACCCGCAGCCCCTCGAAGTGATCCTCGGGTTCGGCCTCCTGCGCCCAGCCTTCCTCGACCGTCGCCGCCTCCGCGCGCCGCAGCTGAAGGGTGACGGTGAAGGTGCTGCCTCGCCCCGGTTCGGAGGCGACGGCGATGTCGCCGCCCATCAGCTCGGCGAGCGCGCGGCTGATCGACAGCCCCAGGCCCGTGCCGCCATACCGGCGCGAGATCGACCCGTCCGCCTGGCTGAACCGCTGGAAGAGCCGCACCGCCGCGTCGGGCGCGATGCCGATGCCGGTGTCCGAGACGGCGATGGTCAACTGCGCCTGGCCGCCCTGCTCCTCGGTCAGGTCGACGTCGATCCGCACCCGGCCGCGATCGGTGAACTTGATGGCGTTGGAGGCGAGGTTGGCGACGATCTGGCGGATGCGCACGGCGTCACCCACGAACACGCCGTCGGCCCTCGGCGTGTAGGCGAGTTCGAACGCCAGCCCCTTCTCCTCGGCGCGAGGGCGCATCAGCTCGGCCGCGCCGTCAAGCTGAGCGCGGAGGTCGAAGGGCGCGATCTCCAGTGCGAAGGCGCCGGACTCGATCTTCGCCTGGTCGAGAATGTCGTTCAGAAGCCGCTCCAGCACCTGGCCGGAGGACTGGATCAGCCGCACCATCTCCTGCTGGCGTTCCGACAGGCCGGTGCGCGCCAGGGCGCCGGCGACGCCCACCACCCCGTTCAGCGGCGTGCGGATCTCGTGGCTCATGTTGGCCACGAACTGGCTTTTGGCGCGGTTGGCGGCCTCGGCCTCGTCGCGCGCCGCCTCCAGCGCCTGCTCCAGCGCCTTGCGCTCCGAGAGGTCGATCACCGTGCCCAGGATGCGCAGCGGCGCGCCGGCCGCGTCGCGCTCCACCACCCGCCCCCGGGTCAGCACCCACTTGTAGCCGCCGTCGCGGCAACGCATCCGCACCTCGCAGGTGGTGTGCGGGGTTCCCCCGGCCAGGTGCTCGGCGTAGCTCTCCCGTAGCCGCTCGATGTCGTCGGCATGGACGAAGTCGCTCAGGCGAAGCAGCGGCATTTTCAGTTCGCCCGGCGCGTAGCCGAAGATCGCCAGCCAGTTGCGGTCGCCGTAGAAGGCGCCGTTGCGAAGGTCGTACTCCAGAAGCCCGTCGCCGGCCGCCTCGAGCGCCACCGACACCTTGCGCTCCAGGTCCAGCAGGTCGACCTGCCGGTCGGCGAGCTGGCGCAGCACCGCGCGGTGATCGAGCGCATATCCGCGGGCCGCGACCAGCCCCACCAGGATCAGCGTCGTGATGGTCAGCGCCGTCAGGCTCGGCCCGAACGCCAGCAACGGTCCGCAGACGGCCGCGATCACGCCCGGCGCCAGGGAGATCCACAACAGCCGCCGCGACCCGGAGAAGTAGGCGAACACGTTGGTGAAGGCGCCCGACAGCCAGGCGATACCCAGCGCCACACCGATCACCGTGCCCGTGGACAGCGACATCACGGCCAGGGCGTGAAAGATGCTCGCGGCGGCGACGTTCAGCGTCGCATAGGCGGCCAGCGCCCGCTCCTGAGGCAGGCGGACGACCCAGCGGTCCAGAGCGTGGCTGCTGAACGCCTCCCACAAGAGCACGGCCGACAGCCAGCCGAGCACGAAGGCCCAGGGCAGCGGAACGAGCGCGATGAGGGCGAAGGCCGCCGCGGCGGCCAGCCGCCCGCGCTGGCTCGAGCGCCCCAGCCCGCGCATCGTGTGAATCCCGAAGTCCCCTTCGGCCTTGGCGAGTGTGTCCACTCCGGCCTCCCCCGACCCCGCTCGCGCCCAAGGCGCAGGCGAAGCCTTCCGCGAACGCCGATATTTCACACCCAATGGCGAAGAGCTCGTTAAGGCGGCGAATCGCGCTGGTCCCGGGCGGTCGGGACGCCTATCTCTCCGCGTCGGGAGAGGCCAATGAGGAGACCGTCATGACCCTCGAATTTCCGACGACCCCCGCGCCTCAGACGGCGATGGAAACCTTCGCCAAGCAGTGGTCGGAGAGTCTGGGCCTTTGGGAGAGCGCCTGGCGCATCTGGGCCGAATACCTCGACGATCTCGGCCACGCCGTCACCCCTGACGCCGTGCTGGCCGCCAACTGCAAGCTGCTGGCCAACTGCGTCGCTGCGCCGGGATACGCGGCGGGCGAGATGCAGCGCGACACCGGCCTCGTCGCGCCGACGCTGAACGCCTAGGGCCCGAGGTCCGCCGGCGCGACCTCCGCATCCTCCGCCGGCGGCGGCGAAGGCGCATCCAGCCCCAGCGCCTCGGCGAGGCGTGCGTCCCATCCGTAGGGGTCGGGGCCCAGCCGCACGCGTCCGTCCGCGTCGACCACCGCCGTGTGGTAGTAGAGCCGCACCGGAATCTCCGCGTTCAGCGCCACCGGAGTCGTCTCGCCGGAGGCCAGGGCCGCCTCGAACGCCTCTGCGGCGCCGTGCCGCTCGGCCAGGAAGCGGGCGAACTCCACCGCCTTTTCCACCCGCACGCAACCGTGGCTGCGCTGCCGCT
>JAQVDF010000081.1 GCA_028698405.1 Phenylobacterium sp.
ATGCGGTCCAGGCCGCCGGAAAGATTCCCGTCGACAGCCGCGCCCTCGGGGCCGACACCCTGTCCGTCTCGGGCCACAAGCTCGGCGGGCCGCAGGGCGTGGGAGCGCTGACCTTCGGGCCGCGGGTGAGCCTGACGCGCCGGCTGCACGGCGGCGGTCAGGAGCGGGGACGCCGGGCCGGCACCGAGAACGTACCCGGCATCGCCGGCTTCGGGGCCGCGGCCAGGGCCTCGCTGGCCAGCCTGTCGGCGATGCAGGCCCAGGCCGTCTGGCGCGACCAGGCCGAGAAGCGGCTGGCCGAGGCCGGGGCGGTGATCGTCGGGGCCGGCGCCGAACGGCTGCCGAACACCCTGTGCTTCGCCATGCCCGGCTTCGGCGCAGAGCTTCAGGTCATGGGCCTGGATTTGACCGGGGTCATGGTCTCGTCCGGCGCGGCCTGCTCTTCTGGCAAGGTCAGGCCCTCGCACGTGCTGTCGGCGATGGGACTGGCCGAGCTGGCGGGTTGCGCGGTGCGGGCCAGCGGCGGCTGGGCGACCAAGGGATCGGACTGGGACAGGCTCGTCGAAGCCTGGATTGAACTCAACGGCCGTCATGCCGCGCGTCGCCGCGCGCCGGCCGCCTAAAGGTAAAGCTCATGGCCGTCGCCAAACAGACCGTCGAACACGTCGAGGCGCTCGAGAAGTACAAGCACGGCTTCGTCACCGAGATCGATCAGGAGTTCGCGCCCAAGGGCCTGGACGCCGACACCATCCGCTTCATCTCCGCCAAGAAGGACGAGCCGGAGTGGATGCTGAACTGGCGGCTGGAGGCGTTCGAGCGCTGGCTGGTGCTCGAGGAACCGGCCTGGGCGAAGGTCCACTTCCCCAGGATCGACTACCAGGACGCCTACTACTACGCCGCGCCGAAGACCAAGCAGGGCCCCAAGAGCCTCGACGAGGTCGATCCGGAGATCCTGGCGACCTACGACAAGCTCGGAATCCCCATCAAGGAACAGATGGTGCTGGCCGGGGTCGAGGGTGCGCCGAAGTACGCGGTCGATGCGGTGTTCGACAGCGTCTCGGTGGTCACCACCTTCAAGAAGGAGCTGGCCGAGGCGGGGGTGATCTTCTGCTCGATGAGCGAGGCGATCCGCGAGCACGGCGACCTGGTCAGGAAGTACCTCGGTTCGGTGGTGCCGGTCTCCGACAACTACTACGCCTGCCTGAACAGCGCGGTCTTCTCGGACGGCTCGTTCGTCTATGTGCCGCCGGGCGTGCGCTGCCCGATGGAACTGTCGACCTACTTCCGGATCAATGCGGCCGAGAGCGGCCAGTTCGAGCGCACCCTGATCATCGCCGACAAGGGCAGCTACGTCTCCTACCTGGAGGGCTGCACGGCCCCGACGCGGGACGAGAACCAGTTGCACGCGGCGGTGGTCGAGCTGGTCGCGCTGGACGACGCGGAGATCAAGTACTCGACGGTGCAGAACTGGTATCCGGGCGATCCGGAAACCGGCAAGGGCGGCATCTACAACTTCGTCACCAAGCGGGCGGACTGCCGCGGGCCGCGCTCGAAGGTCTCCTGGACCCAGGTCGAGACCGGCTCGGCGATCACCTGGAAGTACCCGTCCTGCATCCTGCGGGGCGACGAGAGCTCGGGCGAGTTCTACTCGATCGCCATCACCAACGGGCGTCAGCAGGCCGACACCGGCACCAAGATGATCCACCTGGGGGCCAACACCCGCTCGCGGATCATCTCCAAGGGCATCTCGGCCGGCCGCTCGTCGAACACCTACCGCGGCCTGGTCTCGGCCCACCCCAAGGCCAAGGGGGCGCGCAACTTCACCCAGTGCGACAGCCTGCTGATCGGCAAGCGCTGCGCGGCGCACACCGTGCCCTACATCGAGGCCCGCAACGGCCAGGCGGTGTTCGAGCACGAGGCGACCACCACCCGGCTGTCGGAAGACCAGCTGTTCTACGTGATGCAGCGCGGCCTTTCGCAAGAGGAGGCCGTGCAACTCCTCGTCAACGGCTTCGTCAAGGACGTGCTCCAAGAATTGCCGATGGAATTCGCCGTGGAAGCGCAGAAGCTGGTGGCCATCTCTCTCGAGGGAAGCGTCGGATGACCGAGATCACACCGAAACCGAGCGTCGGCCTGCGGGCGGCGTTCGAAGCCGAGCGGGCGCGCAGGGACGCCGAGCGCCGCGCCCGGGAGGAGGCCGAACGTCGGCAGCAGGAGGAGGATCTCGGCCGGGCCGAGGCGCTGGAACGCCTGCTCGCCGAGGACCTGCCCTTCCTGCAGAGCAAGGGCCTGACCCTCGACCGTCGCCGCTACACCGTCACCCTCGAGCACCCGGACTTCAAGCTGACCGCCTACTTCGAGGGTGGCCAGGCCTCGGTCCGTTCGGCCGACAAGCGCACCGCCATCTCCGGCGCGGCCCCCCGCAAGGAGACCCTGGTGGGGAGCGTCGAGGACGCTCTGCTGGTGATGGCCCAGTACCTCGCCGACGAGGGCGCCTGATGCGCCTGCGCCCGCCGTTTTCCAGTTTCCCGTGAAAGTTAGCTGATGCTGTCGATCAACAATCTGCACGTCTCCATCGAGGACAAGCCGATCCTCAGGGGCCTCAGCCTCGAGCTGCCGGCGGGCGAGGTGCATGCGATCATGGGGCCGAACGGGGCGGGCAAGTCGACGCTGTCCTACGTGCTCACCGGCCGGGAGGGCTACGAGGTCACGGACGGGACGGTGACCCTGGACGGCGAGGACCTGCTGGCGCTGGAGCCCAATGAACGGGCGACCAAGGGCCTGTTCCTGTCCTTCCAATACCCGCTGGAGATCCCCGGCGTGCCGGCCATGCACTTCCTGCGCACGGCGATGAACGCCCAGCGCAAGGCGCGCGGCGAGCCCGATGTCGGGGCCGGCGAGTTCATCAAGCTCGCCCGTGAGACCGCCGCGGCGCTGAAGATCGACTTCGACATGCTCAAGCGGGCGCTGAACGTCGGCTTCTCGGGCGGCGAGAAGAAGCGGATGGAGATCTTCCAGATGGCGATGCTCCAGCCGCGCCTGCTGATCCTCGACGAGACCGACTCCGGCCTCGACATCGACGCGCTGCGGATCGTCGCCGACGGGGTCAACGCCATGCGCAGCCCCGAGCGGTCGATGCTCGTCATCACCCACTACCAACGCCTGCTGGACTACATCCGGCCCGACAAGGTGCACGTGCTGTCGGCGGGCCGCATCGTCGCCACCGGCGGCCCGGAGCTGGCCCTGGAGCTGGAGCGCGAAGGCTACGAAAAGTACGAGAGGGCCGCGGCTTGACGCTCTCCGCCGCCATACGCACGGGCGACGTCGCCCAGCTGCCCGGCAAGCGGGACGAGGACTGGCGCTGGACCGACCTGCGCGGCCTGATCCGCGTGCTGCCGCCGCCCTCGCCGGAGGTTTCCGGCGAGGTTGGCGATGGACCGTTCGGGCCGGCCGAGCTGACCATCGTCAACGGCCGTCTGCGCGGCGACACCGCTGCGCTGGTCGTGCCTGCGGGCGAAACGCGCACCGTGCGCCTGCGCTTCGTCTCGGCGAGCGAGGCGACGTCGCACGGCGCCCACCTGGCCGTGGAGCTGGGGGAGGGCGCGCGCCTGACCCTGCTGGAGAGCCATGAAGGCCGCGCGGCCGACTACGTGGCCGACGCGGTGCTGACCATCGGGGTCGGCAAGGACGCCGCCCTCGAACGGATCGTGCTGACCAACGACGATCCCGGCGCGGTCACCGTCTCCACCGCCATCGTCACCCTCGGGTACGGCGCGCGCCTGTCGCAGACCGTGTTGGCCGGCGGGGCCAAGCGCCAGCGGATCGAGACGCGGGTCGAGCACCCGGGGCATGGCGCGCAGGTGCGGCTCGACGGCGCCTACCTGCTGGCCGCCCAGCGGCACGCCGACCTGACCAGCGTGGTCACTCACGACGGCGTCGGCGGGGTCACCGACCAGCTCGCCAAGGGCGTGGTGCGCGACCAGGCGCGCGGCGTCTTTCAGGGGCGCATCGTGGTCGCCGAGGGCGCCGACAAGACCGACGCCCGGATGGGCCACCACGCCCTGATCCTCTCGGATCGGGCCGAGGTCGACGCCAAGCCCGAGCTGGAGATCTACGCCGACGACGTGGCCTGCGCCCACGGCAATACGGTCGGTGCGCTCGACGAAGACGCCCTGTTCTACATCCGCCAGCGCGGCGTGCCCGAACCCGAGGCGCGCGCCCTGCTGACCGAAGCCTTCGTCGGCGAGGTGGTCGAGCGGATCGAGCACGAGGGCGCGCGTGAGGCTGCGGCGGCGTGGGTCGCCGCGCGGCTGGGAGGCTGACCATGGCCGTCTTCGACGTCCACGCCGCCCGGGCCGAGTTCCCGATCCTGTCGCGCCAGGTGCACGGCAAGCCGCTGGTCTATCTGGACAGCGCGGCCTCGGCCCAGAAGCCGCGGGCGGTGATCGACGCCATGACCCATGTGATGGAGCACGCCTACTCGAACGTGCACCGGGGTCTGCACACGCTCGGCAACGAGGTGACCGAGGCCTTCGAGGCCGCCCGCCGCAAGGTGGCCGGCTTCATCGGCTGCGACGAGGGCGAGGTGGTGTTCACCAAGGGCGGCACCGAGGCCATCAACCTGGTCGCCTCGGGGCTGGCGCGCTCGATCCGGCCGGGCGACGAGATCCTGCTCACCGAGATGGAGCACCACGCCAACATCGTGCCCTGGCATTTCCTGCGCGAGCACTGGGGCGCAGTGCTGAAATTCGCGCCGGTGCGCGACGACGGCTCGCTCGACGTCGAAGGCTTCAGGGCGCTGCTGTCCGAGCGCACCAAGGTGGTCGCCTTCACCCACATGTCCAACGTGCTGGGCACGCGCAACCCGGTCGCCGAACTGACCCGACTGGCGCACGAGGTCGGCGCTCAGGTGCTGATCGACGGCTGCCAGGGGATCGTCCACGGCCCCGTCGACGTGGGCGAGATCGGCTGCGACTACTACGTCTTCTCCGGCCACAAGCTCTACGGGCCGACGGGCATCGGCGTACTCTACGGCAAGGCCGAACGGCTGGCCGCCCTGCCGCCCTACCAGGGCGGAGGCGAGATGATCGGCACGGTCACCTGCGAGGCGATCACCTATGCTGATCCGCCGCATCGCTTCGAGGCCGGCACGCCGCCGATCGTCGAGGCGATCGGCCTGGGCGCGGCCATCGACTGGCTGGGCCGGTTCGACCGCGCCGCCATCGCCGAGCACGAGGCCGCCCTTTATCGACGCGTGCGCGGCGCGCTGAACGGCGCCAACTGGCTGCGGGTGCTGGGCGAGGCGGAAGGGAAGGGCGCCATCCTGACCTTCACCGTCAACGGCGCCCACGCCCACGACGTGGCCCAGATCCTCGACCGCTACGGCGTGGCCGTCCGCGCCGGCACCCACTGCGCAGAGCCGCTGATGCGGCGTTTCGGCGTCACGTCGAGCGCCCGCGCCTCCTTCGGCCTATATAACACCGAGGAGGAGGCCGACGCCTTCGTCGACGCGCTCACCCGTACCCAGGCCTTCTTCGCTTAAGTGAGTCTCATGGACGACGCCGCCGCCATCGAACAGAAGACCACAACTCCGCTGTCCCAGGCGGAGCTGGACGCCCTGACCGATCAGCTGATCGAGAAGCTCAAGACGGTGTACGACCCGGAGATCCCGGTCGACATCTACGAGCTGGGGCTGATCTACAAGGTCGACGTCTCGGACGACAAGGACATCGCCATCGAGATGACCCTGACCGCGCCCGGCTGCCCGGTCGCCGGGGAGATGCCCGGCTGGGTGCAGGACGCGGTGCAGTCGATCCCCGACGTGCGGAACGTCACCGTCGAACTGGTGTTCGATCCTCCGTGGGACCCGTCGCGGATGAGCGACGAGGCCAAGCTGCAGTTGAACATGTTCTGACCATGGAGAACCTCTCGACCACTCCCGCCCCCAGGGCCCGCCGACCGCGGCCCAAGGTCGTCACGCTCACCGAGGCGGCCGCCGAACGCGTGCGCGAGATCATGGCCGCCGCCGAGCGCCCCTACGTGGGTCTGCGCGTCGGGGTGAAGAACGGCGGCTGCGCCGGCCAGGAGTACGTTCTCGAGTACGCCGAGACCGCCGACCCGTTCGACGAGGTGGTCGAGGACAAGGGCGTCACCATCCTGATCGACCCCAAGGCGGTGCTGTTCCTGCTGGGCACCGAGATCGACTACGAGGTCAGCCGGCTCGCCTCCAAGTTCGTCTTCCGCAACCCCAACGAGACCGACGCCTGCGGCTGCGGCGAAAGCGTCACGATCGAACCCGCGAAGCTGGGGTAGGGGGCTCGCTCGGCCTGCAAATCGGTCCGTCGACCTCGATCACGAGCCTTCGGCGGAAACAGACGAAGTCCAGGAAATGGCCCCGAAACGGCGCCTGACGACGGAAATGGAAGCGCTACCCTCCCCATGAAGGGGAGGGAAGACGGCGCCCCTACCGCCCCGAGAACTGCGCCGGACGTTTCTGGATGAAGGCGGCGACGCCTTCGCGAAAGTCTTCGGTGCGGCCGGCGTCGCGCTGCACGACGCGTTCCTCGTGCAGCTGGGCGGCGAAGTCGTTGTCCAGCGAGTCCCAGATCAGCTTGCGGATCATGCCGATGGCCTTGGGGCCGGTGGCCAGCGCGCGGGCCAGCTCCAGGGCCGTGGGCATCAGCTGGTCGTCGGGGACGCAGCGGTTGATCAAGCCCCATTCCAGCGCCTGGCGGGCGAGCAGCCGCTCGCCGAGCAGCGCCATTTCCATGGCCCGCGCCCGGCCGATGTGGCGCGGCAGGATGTAGGTGGAGCCGCCGTCGGGGACGAGGCCGATTCGGCGGAAGGCCTGCAGGAAATAGGCGCTCTCGGAAGCGACGATCAGATCGCCCATCAGCGCCAGCGAGCAGCCGACGCCCGCGGCCGCCCCGTTCACCGCCGTGACGATGGCGTGCGGATAGTCGCGCAGACTGGTGATGAAGGGGTTGTAGACGCTCTCCAGCGCCGCCCCGGCGTCGTTCTGGCCGGGCGCCTGGCTGGCGCCGGCCGCCGCCCCGCCGCCGGCCGTCAGGTTGGCGCCGGAACAGAAGCCGCGGCCCTCGCCGGTCAGCACCACCGCGCGCACGCCGGAGTCCTCTCGGGCGAAGGCCTCGAAGGCGGTCTTGAGCCCGTCCATCACGTCCATGCCGGCCGCGTTCAGGGTCGCCGGATCGTTGATCGTGATGACGCCGATCAGGCCGTCGGTATGGGTTTTGACCTTGTCCACGCGCGTCCCTCCTCAATCTCTGGAGGGCATCATGACCGTGTGTCGCGGCGTCAGGCTAGCGGCTAGGCGGCGTTGGCGATCGCCTCGGCGCTGGTGACGCGGTTGCGGCCGGTGCGCTTGGAAGCATAGAGAGCCCCATCGGCGCGCTCGACGAGCGAGTGAGGCGTCTCGTCCGGGCGCAGCATGG
>JAQVDF010000082.1 GCA_028698405.1 Phenylobacterium sp.
GGTCTCGAAGCCGGCCCGCTCCAGCATGTAGACGAGGTCCTCGGTGCCGATGTTGCCGGTGGCGTTGGGCGCAAAGGGGCAGCCCCCCAGCCCGCCGCAGCTGGCGTCCAGCACCTCGACCCCCGCCTCGACGCTGGCGTAGGCGTTGGCGAGGCCGGTGTTGCGGGTATCGTGGAAGTGCATCCGAAGCCGCGCGCCCGGTGCGGCCTTGCGCGCGGCCTCGACGGCGCGGCGCACCCGCCAGGGGTCGGCCACCCCGATGGTGTCGGCCAGCGCGATCTCCGGCACGCCCAGGCCGGCGGCCTCGCGCACCAGGGCGGTGACCTGGTCCTCGGAGACCTCGCCGTCGAACGGGCAGCCGAAGGCGACCGAGACGGTCATGGTGATCGGCGGGCCGCCCTCGGCCTTCTGCCTGGCCACGATGTCGGCCAGGGCCTGCATCTGCTCGGCCGTGCCGGCCCCCTGATTGCGGATCCCGAAGCCGTCGGTGGCGCAGACCACCACGTTGGCCTCGTCGCAGCCGGCGGCGATGCAGCGCTCCCAGCCGCGCATGTTCAGCACCAGCCCGATGCGGGAGACGGCGTTGCCGGGGGCCAGCTCGGCCATGATCTCTTCGGCCCCGGCCATCTGCGGCACGCGGCGCGGGTTGACGAAGGAGACCGCCTCGATGCGCCGCGCGCCGGCAGCCTCGAGCCTCCTGATGAACTCGAGCTTCTGCGGCGTCTCCAGGACGGCGGCTTCGTTCTGCAGCCCGTCGCGGGGGCCGACTTCGACGATCTCGATGCGGCGGCTCATGGAACTCCAACCGGTGAGCGGGGCGCGTAGATGCGCAAGTCCATCTCGTCGCCGTTGGAATAGTCCAGGCCCTGAACGCGGCCGACCTCGCTCGCCTGGGCGCGCAGGATGGCGAGGCCGGCCTGGAAGGCCGCCTCCTCGCGCGCCTCGACCACGGCCGGGCGTCCGGCGGCGATGGCCGCGGCCGCATCCCCCGCATCGCCGAGGTCGGTGGGCGTGCCGAGCGCGAAGACCAGGCTGGGCTCGGCGTAGCCGGCCACGGCCACCGGCGCCGGCGCGATGCCCTGGCGGGGCAGCAACCGGCGGGCGGCCAGCGCCTCCTCGATCTCGCGCGAGAGCCACAGGGGCTCGAGCCTCGGCAGAAAGGCGGCGGCCAGCGCCCCGTGGGCCAGGATCGCCAGCACGCCGGCCGACAGCAGCGCCCCGCGCACCGCCTTCCTGGCCAGCATGTAGGCGCCCGCCGCCCCGGCGGCGATGAACAGCCCGCCGGCCACGGCGGCGGGGAAGACGTCGGAAGGATCGCCGTATTCGCCGGCCAGGTAGAAGATCAGCCCGGCGAACAGCACCGCCGCCAGAACGCTCACCACGACGCCGGCCCAGCGGCCGACCCTGCCCATTGGCGCCAGCAGCGCGGCGGCGGCCAGCCAGGCCAATCCCCCGTAGCCTGGCAGGGTGTAGTGGACCAGCTTGGTCGGGGCGATCTCGAAGGCGAGCCAGGTGGTGATGATCCAGGCGAGCGCGAACCGTACGCCAGGCTCGTCGCGGTACTTCCAGCCGGCGATCAGCGCCGCCGGCAGCAGGACGGAGCCGGGGAAGAACAGGAAGGGGGTCAGGAGCGTGTGGTAGCCGGGCGGGCCCCAGTGGCGCTCGTGCCCGCCGACCAGCTTCGGAGCCAGGTCGCCGCCGATGGCGGTCAGCCAGAAGCCGCCGTCGGTCGCCACCGTCACCGCCGCCGACCAGGGCCCGACGATGGCGACGAACAGGATCAGGCCCCAGTCCCAGGCCATGTTGCGCGCCCAGGGCGCCCGGCGGTCCATGATCCACAGGGCCAACATGGCAAGGCCCACCACCATCGGCCCCACCGGTCCCTTGATCAGGGCCGCTACCGAAATGCCGATCCAGAAGGCCAGCCGCGTGGGCCAGGCGACCTGGCCCACGCCGTTCGCCGCTCCGTAGATCCTCGCCAGCGCCGCCATGGCCAGGGTCGTGAAGCCGCACAGCGCCGCGTCGGTCTTGGCGATGAAGGCTTCGGTGGAGAGCAGGATGGAGGCGCCCAGAATGGCGCCGGCGAACATCCCGCCGGTGCGGCCGAAGAACAGCCCCGCGCCCCATGCGCAGGCGCCGGCCGCCAGCATGGCCCCCAGCAGCGAGGGGATGCGGTAGGCCCAGATCTCCCGCGCCGCCTCGTCGGAGAGCAGCGAGACGCTGGCCGCCTGCATCCAGTGGATGCCCACCGGCTTCTTGAACCGCGGCTCGTCCTGGAAGCGGATGACGACGTAGTCGTCGGTCTCCAGCATCTGGGCGGTCGCCTGGGCGAAACGCGATTCGTCGCGGTCGAGCGGGGGAACGGCGAACAGGCCGGGCAGGCCTGCCAGAAAGGCGACCAGCGCCGCCACGGCCACGCCGCGCCATCCGCGGCTCAGCCGCTCCAGGTGTCCCTCCAGACTCATATGCCGCTTGATAGCACGATCCTTCCGTCGGCCGACTTTTCCGCTATGGAGGGACGATGGCCGACGCGCCCGAAATTTCCGTCGTGGTCCCCGTGTTCGACGAGGAGGGCGCAGCCGCCGGGCTGGCGCGCGAGATCGCCGCCGCCTTTGCGGGCGCCGACTACGAGATGATCTTCGTCGACGACGCCAGCCGGGACCGCACCCGCGAGGTGCTGACCGGCCTCAAGGCCGAGATCCCGCAACTGCGCGTGCTGGCCCATCGCGCCAACTCCGGCCAGAGCCGGGCGTTCCGCACCGGCGTGCTGGGGGCCCGCGGCGATATAATCGTCACCCTCGACGGAGCCGGCCAGAACGACCCGGCCGACGCCCCACGTCTGGTGGCGGCGCTGAAGGCCGGCCCGCCGACCCTGGCCATGGTCGGCGGCGAGCGGGTCAAGCGGCAGGACAGCCAGGCCAAGAAGGTCGCCTCGAAGATCGGCAACGGGGTGCGCAAGGCGCTGCTCAAGGACCAGGCCAACGACACCGGCTGCGGGCTCAAGGCTTTCCGGCGCGAGGTGTTCCTGCGGCTTCCCTACTTCGACCACATCCACCGCTACCTGCCGGCGTTGATGCTGCGCGAGGGGTACGAGGTGGCCTTCCAGCCGGTGAACCACCGGCACCGCGAGACCGGCCGGTCGAAATACACCAACCTCGGGCGGCTCGTCGCGTCGCTGTCGGACCTGTTCGGCGTCGTGTGGCTGCGCTCGCGCGCTCGGCTGCCGGGTGCAATCGACGAACTCTAGGTTTCGCGGCATCCTCCCGCCGCTGCGGGGAGGGGACCCAATGATCGCTGCGTTGCCGCTGCTGGCGCTGCCGGTGCTCGTCTACAACCTGATCGTCCTGCCCGCCGGGCCGGACGGCCTGGAGATCGGCCTGTTCACCGTCCACATGGCCTCGGGCGCCGACTGGCGGGTGACGGTCGGCGACCTGCTGCTGGCGGCGAGCCTGGTGGTGCTGTTCGCCGAGCTCCTGAAGTCCGCCAACAGCCGCCGGGCGGCCATCGTCAACCACGGCCTGTCGATGCTGTTGTTCATCGCCTGTCTGGTGGAGCTCTTGCTGCACCCTGCCTTCGCCACCTCGGTCTTCTTCCTGATCACCCTGATGGTGCTGCTCGACGTGCTGGCCGGCTTCATCGTCACCATCCTGGCGGCCCGGCGGGACGTCGATTTCGGGGCCGGCGTCGGGCTCTAGGTGAATGCGGTGAAGATCAGGGCGACGATGAGGACGTCGACGATGCGGGTGGCGAGCGCGGTCATGCAGATGGTCAAGCAAGAGCGGCGCCAGGACTGATGGCCCTGTTCTTCGACGCCGAATGGTTCGACGCGCGGCTGGCCGAACGGGGCCTGTCGCGCACCGTGCTGGCCGCCGCAGCCGGCATGATCGAGGCCGAGCTGACGCTCGCTTTCAAGGACCAGCGCGAGTTGTCGGCCGCCGAGGTGCAGGCATTTGCGGACATCCTTGGCGTTCCCGCCGCAGAGGTGGCCGACCGTGCGGGGATCTCGACTCCGGTCCCTGGCGGCGATCGCCTGGCCGAGCTCGAAAGGCGGGTGGCGGCGCTGGAGGCGGAGGTGGCGCGGCTGAAGCGCGGCGCGCTCTAGCCTCAGATTTCCTTCTTGGTCAGGCTGCCCTTCGGTGTGCGGCGGTCGGCGGATCCGGACCACTCGGTGTGCACGTAGGCGGTCTTTGCCGCCTTCAGCACCGGCTCGCCGCCGCGCAGGCCACGGCGCTCGCCCTCGCCGATCAACTGCACGGCCACGCCGACCTCGAGCTTGGGCGCCGGAGGCCTGGCGACGGGAACGGGCAGGTTGGCGTTCACCTCGGCCGCTTCGCCGCGCGGAACCAGTGCGCGCTTGGCGCTGCGGATGCGCGCGATGCGTCGGGCCGGGTCGATCGGGCGGGTCATGACGGCCTCATCTTGGCGCGGGCGCGGTTAAGAAACGCCATCATGGCCAGGAAGGGCCGCAGGGGCTCAAGGGGCGAACGGCCCAGCCTGGGGCCTCAGCGCTTGGCCAGCTTCTCGATCTGCGCCTGCATCTCTTCCAGCCGCTTGCGCAGCTCCGCCACCGCGTCTTCCTGCGGGGCGGCGGCCTGGGCGGGCGGCGGGGCGGCCGGTTCCGGCTCGGCCGGCCTGGCGGCGGGCGCCTCGTCCGGGCGGGCGTAGGCGTACGGGGTGAACATCTTCATGGCCCGCTCGAACATCTGCATGTTCTGGCGGATCTGGTCCTCGAACGGGCCCGAGCCATGGCCGAGCTTCGACAGCTGGGCCCGCATCGCCTCCTGCTGCTGGGCGAAGGTGGCCAGGCTCATCTCCAGGTAGGAGGGCAGGAAGGCCTGCATCGAGTTGCCGTAGAAGCCGATCAGCTGTCGCAGGAACTGGATCGGCAACAGGTTCTCGCCGCGACTCTCCTCCTCGAAGATGATCTGGGTGAGCACCGTACGGGTGATGTCCTCGTTGGTCTTGGCGTCGTAGACCACGAAGTCGACGCCGCGTTTCACCATGTCCGCCAGGTGGTCCAGCGTGACGTAGGAGCTCGAGGCGGTGTTGTAGAGCCGGCGGTTGGCGTACTTCTTGATGACGACGCGGTCGTCGGCCTTGGTGTGTTTTCCGCTGGTGTCGGGCATCTGGCCCCCTTTTCGCGGGCGCCGCGGCCGCGGCTGCGCCTCTCGCATCGCAGTATCGCTGTTGCGAGCAGAATGGCAATTCTCTTCAAAACCCGCGGTCCGCGGCCTTGCCCTGGCCGCGCCGACCCTCCTAGATGACCTCTGATCTTCCTCGCGCAGGAGCCGCCCCCATGACCGACGTCGTCATCGTTTCCGCCGCCCGTACGCCGGTCGCCTCGTTCAATGGGGCGCTTTCCTCGTTGCCGGCGCACGAACTGGGCAAGATCGCCATCCGGGCGGCGGTCGAACGGGCCGGCGTCGAGGCCGCCGAGGTGAACGAGGTGGTGCTGGGCCAGGTGCTGCAGGCCGGCGCCGGCCAGGGTCCGGCCCGGCAGGCCGCCGTCGGCGCCGGCATCCCAGTCGAGGCGCCCGCCTGGAGCCTCAACCAGCTCTGCGGCTCCGGCTTGCGCGCGGTGGCGCTGGCGGCCCAGCAGATCGCCGACGGCTCGGCCTCGATCGTCGTCGCCGGCGGCCAGGAGAGCATGAGCCAGGCCCCTCACGCCGCCCAGCTGCGCGCCGGCCAGAAGATGGGCGACATGGCCTTCGTCGATACCATGATCAAGGACGGCCTATGGGACGCCTTCCACGGCTATCACATGGGCCAGACGGCGGAGAACATCGCCGCCCGCTGGCAGATCACCCGCGAGGACCAGGACCGCTTCGCCGTCGCCTCGCAGAACCGCGCCGAGGCGGCCCAGAAAGCCGGCAAGTTCAAGGACGAGATCGTCCCGGTGACTATCAAGGGCCGCAAGGGCGACACCATCGTCGAGAACGACGAGTACATCCGCCACGGGGTGACGCTGGACAGCATCTCGGGCCTGCGTCCGGCCTTCGCCAAGGAAGGCACGGTGACGGCCGCCAACGCCTCGGGGATCAACGACGGAGCCGCGGCCCTGGTGCTGATGAGCGCCGCCGAGGCCCAGCGTCGGGGGCTGAAGCCGCTGGCCCGCATCGCCTCCTGGGCCCACGCGGGCGTCGAGCCGGAGGTGATGGGCACCGGCCCGATCCCCTCCAGCCGCAAGGCGCTGGAGAAGGCCGGCTGGAGCGTCGCCGACCTCGACCTGATCGAATCCAACGAGGCCTTCGCGGCCCAGTCGCTGTGCGTGGTGCGCGACCTGGGGCTGGACCCCGATAAGGTCAACGTCAACGGCGGGGCGATCGCCATCGGCCATCCGATCGGCGCCTCGGGGGCCCGCATCCTGACCACCCTGCTGCACGAGATGCGCCGGTCGACGGCGCGCAAGGGCCTGGCGACGCTGTGCGTAGGCGGCGGCATGGGCGTGGCGATGTGCGTGGAAGCGGTTTGACGCCGGCCGGCTGACTTGGCGGCGCGTTCATTGGGGAAGAGGTGATCATGGCGAGGGTGGCGTTCGTCACGGGGGGGACCCGTGGCATCGGGCATGCGATCGTCGCGCGCCTGCAGAGCGACGGGATCAAGGTGGCCGCCGGCTACTCCGCCAACGACGCGGCCGCCCGCGCTTGCGCCGAGGAGCTCGGCTGCATGGTGGTCAAGGGCAACGTCGGCAACTTCGAAGACTGCCGTCGGGCTGTCGAGGAGGTGGAGAAGGAGCTCGGCCCCGTCGATATCCTGGTCAACAACGCCGGCATCACCCGTGACGGGGTGTTCCACAAGATGACCCCCGAGCAGTGGAGCGAGGTCATCCGGGTCAACATGGACTCGGTGTTCAACATGACCCGCCAGGTCATCGAGGGCATGCGCGACCGCGGCTGGGGCCGGATCATCAACATCTCCTCGATCAACGGCCAGAAGGGCCAGATCGGCCAGACCAACTATTCCGCCGCCAAGGCGGGTGTGATCGGCTTCACCAAGGCGCTGGCCCTGGAGAACGCCCGCAAGGGCGTGACCGTGAACTGCATCGCCCCCGGCTACATCGACACCGAGATGGTCCAGGCGGTGCCTGAGAACGTCCTGCAGCAGATCGTCGGCCAGATCCCGGTCGGTCGGCTGGGCCGCGGCGAGGAGATCGCCGACATGGTGGCCTTCCTGGCCGGCGAGCACGCGGGCTTTGTGACCGGGGCGACACTGTCGCTCAACGGCGGTCAGTACATGGTCGGGTGACGACTCAGGGTGTCCAAAAAGCGCCCCAGTCGCTCGGCAATGGGTGTGACGCCATGGCGAGCGGAGAGAAGAGGGTCCTGAGAAGGGGCGTCATCGGGTTGGCGCTCCTGACGGCCCTCGGCGGACTCGCCTGCGAGGCGAGCGCGGCGCCGGATTCCCTGCGCGAACGCCTGCAGCCGAGGGGCCCGGCCTTCCGACG
>JAQVDF010000083.1 GCA_028698405.1 Phenylobacterium sp.
CCGACGCTCTTCCGATCTAACGGCCGTCCAGCCGCAGCCGATGGCCGGGGCCGATCCGGCGCGCGGCCGCAGGGTGATCGAGCAGGTCGGCTGCGGCGCCTGCCACCTGATCCCCGGCGTGTCCTGGCCGCAGGGGCGGGTGGGCCCCTCGCTCGACGGCTTCGGAAGCCAGGCGCTGATCGGCGGCCGCTTCCCCAACCGCCCGGAGATTCTCGCCCGGTGGGTGCGTGATGCGCCCTCCCTCGCCCCCCGGACGGGGATGCCCGCCATGCCGATGACCGAGCCCGAGGCCCGTGATGTCGCCGCCTACCTCTACACGCTCGACGCTCGCTGAGGCGCTGCGCGGCTGGCCGCCGCCGCCGCTGGATCCGGCCGGGCCGCACGCCGGCGCGGTCGCGGCGCTGAGCTGGGCGCTCTTCGGCATGTTCGTGGCGGTGCTGCTGGTGGTGGTCGCCGCCCTCCTCGTCGCGCTGTTCGGCAAGCCGGCCTGGCGCCGGCGGCTGGCGCGGGAGAAGGCGATCTGGATTGGCGGGCTCGCCTTTCCCGTCGTGGTGCTGACCGCCCTGCTGGTCTGGGGCCTGACCCTGACCCGCGACCTGACGGCGGCGCCGCAGCCGGGCGAGATGCGGGTGCGGGTGACCGGCGAGATGTGGTGGTGGCGGGTTGTCTACCTCGACGGCGAGGGCCGCGCCGCCATTCTCGACGCCAACGAGCTGCACATCCCGGCCGGGACGCCGGTGACCCTGGAGCTCGAGGCGGCCGACGTGATCCACAGCTTCTGGATCCCGCGCCTGGCCGGCAAGCTCGACATGATCCCGGGACGGCGGAACATCCTGCGCATCCAGGCCGACAGCCCGGGCGTCTACGCAGGCCAGTGCGCCGAGTACTGCGGCGGCCCGCACGCCCTGATGGGCTTCGTGGTGGTGGCCCACGCGCCCGCCGAGTTCGAGCGCTGGCGGGCCGAGCGGCTGGCGCCGCCCGCCCCGCCGCCCGACGCCTTCGCCGCCCGCGGGGCGCAGCTGTTCGAGACCGCCGGCTGCGGCGCCTGCCACCGGGTCCGCGGAACCGGCGCCGAGGGCCTGGCCGGGCCGGACCTCTCCCACGTCGGCGCGCGCCGCAGCCTGGGCGCCGGAATCCTGCCCAACAACCACGGCGCCCTGGCCGGCTGGATCGCCGACAGCCAGGCCATCAAGCCCGGCAACCGCATGCCCCCCTATCGGGTGCTGTCGGGCGAGGAGCTGCGGGCGCTGGCCGCCTGGCTCGGGTCGCGCCGATGAACTCCGAAACCGGCTTCGATCCGGCCCTCTACGAGCGGTTCCCGACCCGCGAGCCGCGCCCGCCGGCCGAGCTGGAAGAGCTGAAGCAGGTCTGGCGCGCGCCGCGCGGCTGGGCGCTGCTCACCGTCGTCAACAACAACTACATCGGCCTGTTCTACGTCGGCGCCGCCTTCCTGTTCTTCGTGCTGGCCGGCGTGCTGGCGCTGCTCATCCGGGCCCAGCTGGCCCTGCCGCTGAACGGGATCCTGCCGCAGGAGACCTACAATCAGGTCTTCACCATGCACGGCACGGTGATGATGTTCCTGTTCGCCGTGCCGGCGGTCGAGGCGCTGGGGGTGATGCTGCTGCCCCAGATGCTGGCGGCGCGCGACCTGCCGTTCCCGAGGCTCTCGGCCTACGCCTTCTGGGCCTACCTGGTCGGCGGCCTTTGCTTCTTCGCCTCGATCTTCTTCGGCCTGGCCCCGGACGGCGGCTGGTTCATGTACCCGCCCCTGACCAGCCGCGCCTATTCGCCGGGGATCAACGCCGACTTCTGGCTGCTCGGCATCGGCTTCATCGAGATCAGCGCCATCGCCGGGGCGGTCGAGATCATCGTCGGCGTGCTGAAGACCCGCGCGCCCGGCATGACCCTCGACAAGCTTCCGGTGTTCGCCTGGGCCATGCTGGTGTTCGCCGCGATGATCGTCATCGGCTTTCCGGCGGTGATCCTCGGCACTCTGCTGCTGGAGCTCGAACGGGCGCTCAACTGGCCGTTCTTCGACCCCACCCGCGGGGGCGACCCGGTGCTGTGGCAGCACCTGTTCTGGTTCTTCGGACACCCGGAGGTCTACATCATCTTCCTGCCCGCAGCCGGGCTGATGTCGATGATCGTGCCGACGGTCGCCCGGACGCCGCTGGTCGGCTACCGGCTGGTGGTGCTGGCGCTGCTGGCCACCGGCTTCATCAGCTTCGGGGTCTGGTCGCACCACATGTTCGCGACCGGCATGCCGCCGATCTCGGTCAGCTTCTTCTCGGCCGCCAGCATGGCGGTCAGCGTGCCGGCGGGGGTGCAGGTGTTCTCGTGGATCGCCACCCTGAGCGCCGGCAAGGTGCGCTGGACGACGCCGGCGCTGTTTGCCATCGGCTCGATCGTCACCTTCACCATGGGCGGCCTGACCGGGGTTATGGTCGCCCTAGTCCCGTTCGACTGGCAGGCCCACGACACCTATTTCATCGTCGCTCACCTGCACTATGTGCTGATCGGCGGGATGGTGTTTCCGCTGTTCGCGGCCTTCTACTACTGGGCCCCGATGACCAGCCGTCGGCCGCTGTCCGAGCGGCTCGGCCGCTGGGTGTTCGGCCTCGTCTTCACCGGCGTCCACGTCAGCTTCCTGCCCATGCACCTGACCGGCCTGATGGGCATGCCGCGGCGGGTCTACACCTACCTGCCTGGCCGCGGCTGGGAGCTGCCCAACCTGATCTCGACAGTCGGCGCCTTCATGATCGGCCTGGGCGTCCTGCTGTTCGTCGTCGACCTGATCCGCAATTTCCGCTTCACCACCGGGGACGGGGCGGGGAACGTCTATGGCGGCGGGAGCCTCGAGTGGCTGCCGACCGGGCTCTATTCGGCCCGCAGCATCCCCGTGGTGCGCGAGCGCTATCCGCTGTGGGAGCGGCCGGGCCTGGCCGAGGACGTCCAGGAGGGCCGCTACTTCCTGCCCGGCGCCGCCACCGGCGTTCGCGAGACCCTGATCACCAGCACGCTGCGGGCCGAGCCTCAATACCTGCAGCGGATGCCGGGCCCCTCCGCCTGGCCGGTGCTGGCGGCCGTGTTCACCGCCGGTTTCTTCCTGCTGCTGACGGTGCAGGCCTACGGGCCGGGCGTGGTCAGCGGCGTGCTCGCCGTCGCCTGCGTGCTGCGCTGGGTCTGGGAGACCGACCGGCCGATGCGCGAGAAGCACGTGGACGTCGGCGCGGGGATCCGCGTGCCGACCTATGCGACGGGCCCGGCCAGCCACGGCTGGTGGGCGATGGTCGTGCTGCTGATCGTCGCCGGCATGATCTTCCTGATGGCCGGCTTCAGCTACGTCTTCCTGTGGAGCCGCCGGCCCGACCTGTGGATCCCGCCGCCCGACCAGTTGTGGCTCGCCGCCGTCGTCGGGGGCTATGCGGCGGCCGGGGCGCTGGCCTGGCTCGCCGCCCGGGCGGCCCGGCGGCCGGTCTCGCACGTCTTCTGGGCGCCCGCGCTGGCGACCCTCGCCGTCGCGGCGCTCGCTTGCGCCTACGCCGCCGACCTCGGCAGCTGGTGGGCGGCGGGGCTGCGGCCCGACGCCAGCGGGCAGGGGGCCACGGTGTTCGCCATCCTGGCCTGGCAGGGGGTGATGGGCGCCGCCGCGTCCCTGATGCCCGGCTACCTGATCGCCCGCGCGGTCGCCGGCCTGCTCTCGCCCGTCCGCACCAGCACCGTGGACCTCAGCGCCCTCTTCATCGGCTATCTCGCCGCCCAGGGCAGCCTGGGCGCCCTGCTGGTGCGGCTGTTTCCCGGAGGCGGCTGAGATGGCCCGCTGGCTGTTCCTGCTGGGCGGGATGATCGTCTGGCTCGTCCACTTCCTGGGCGCCTACGGCGTCGCCAGCGCAGCCGACGTGATCACCGGCCAGGCCGACGCGGCCGGCGCGGTCTGGGGCGTCGGGCTGCTCACCCTGGCCTGCGCAGGCGCTGACGTCGCCCTCCTGGCGCTTGCCCTGCCGCGCGCGCGGAGCGCAGCCGACGGCCTCGACCGCTTCCTGGCCGGCGGGGCGGCGCTCGGCGCGGGCCTGTCGCTGTTGGCGGTCGTCTGGCAGGGGCTGCCAGTGCTGACGGCCAAGTGACGCCACCCGCCTGCCCGGGCGCCTGCCCTCGCGTCAGTTGACGTCGGGACGGGGTTGCGGCCGGCGCCGGGAGGCATAGGCTCGGGCTTCGAAGAACGTCGGTTCTCGAGGGAGATCTCAGATGGCGCCTGCCGTGCGCCTGTCGCGCCAGCGCCGGTTCATCACGCCCGAACCGGGCGAGACCCTGGAGACGCTGGCCGCCCGGGTGCTGCCCGACCTGTCCGCTAACGAGGCGGCCGAGAAGCTGGCCAGCTGGAACCTGCACATCTTCCTGCTGCGCAAGCCCGCCGGGCTGCTGTTGGGCAGCGACGTGGTCTTCATCGAGCCGCCGCTGGGATGAGGGACGAGGCCGTCATCGTCGGTGCGGAGATCGCCGCCGGCCACGACGGCGCTGCCGAACTGCTGGTCACCCTGCGCTACCCCAACGGCGGCCGCGCGCAGGTGGCGATCGACGCGGAGGCCGGCTTCGCGCTGATGCGCAACTGCGGCGTCTCCGACCTTTCGGGCCTCGAGGGCCAGCCGTGGCGGCGGATGCTGGAGGGAGCGGAAACATGTTCGATGTCCTGATCACCGGCGGGCGGATCGTCGACGGGACCGGCGCGACGGCCCGCCACGGCAACGTGGCGATCCGGGGCGGCCGGATCGCGGCTGTGGGCGACGTGACCGGCGAGGCTGCCCGCACCATCGATGCGGCGGGCAAGGTGGTGGCCCCCGGCTTCATCGACCCGCACACCCATTTCGACGTCCAGCTGCTCTGGGACGGGGCGGCGCGGCCCGCGCTGGAGCACGGCCTGACCACCATCGTGCCCGGCAACTGTTCCCTGTCGCTGGCGCCGCTGAAGGCCGCCGACCGGTCCCGCGTCGTCGGCATGTTCCAGCAGATCGAGGAGATGCCCCCGGAAGCATTCACCGAGGCCTTCGAATGGTGCTGGGAGGACTTCGCCGGCTATCGCGAGGCGGTCGCCCGCCACCTGTCGATCAACGTCGCCCCGCTGGTCGGCCACAGCGTCATCCGGCTGTGGGTGATGGGCGAGGCCGCGCAGCAGCGCGCCGCGACGAGCGACGAGATCGCCGCCATGCAGGACCTGCTGCGGGCCTGCCTCGACGCCGGCGCGGTGGGCCTGTCCACCAGCTTCGTGGACATCGACGAGAACGGCCGTCCGGTGCCGAGCCGGTTCGCCCAGTTCGCCGAGCTCGACGCGCTGTGTGCGGTGCTGGGCGAGTGGGGCGGCCGCATGTTGCAGTGCGTGCCGGAGTTCTACGCCGTCGACCTGACCATCGCGCGGATCGACCAGCTCGCCGAGCTGTCGCTGCGCCACGGCATCCCCACCACCTTCTCGCCGCTGTTCGACAGCACCCAAGCGCCGGACAACGCCCCGCGCGCCATCGCCCGCGTTGAGGAGCAGTTCGCCCGCGGCGCACGGGTCTGGCCGCAGATGCAGACGAGGCCGATCGACATCAGCTTCAGCCTGCTACGGCCCAGCCTGTTCTTCGCCCGGCTGCCGCGCTGGGTGCGGGTGCTGCGCCAGCCGCTGGAGGCCAGGCTCGCCTCGCTGACCGATCCGGAGACCGTCGAGCGGATGGTCGCCGACCTCGGGCCGGACGGGGGCGAGCGGATGATGGGCGGGCTGGTCGTGCGCGGCGGCGATGCGGCGCCGCAGGCCTATGTCGGCCGCACGCTTTCCGAAATCGCGCGCGAGAGGAGCCAGCTCCCGGCGCGGGCGCTGATCGACATCTCGCTGGAGAACGGGCTGGACGTCGCCTTCCTCAGCGCCGCACAGGGACACGAGAGCACCGAGCGGATCGGGCCGATGCTGGCGCACCCCCTTATGCACATCGGCGCCAGCGACGGCGGGGCGCACATCGCTTCCTTCGCCACCTACGGCGACACCGGCTATCTGTTCAGCGAGTTCGTTCGGAAGGCGGGCGCGCTCACGCTGGAGCAGGCGGTCCGCAAGATCACGTCCGAGACGGCCGACATCTGGGGTCTGAAGGACCGGGGCCGGCTGCAGCCGGGCAAGGCGGCGGACGTGGTGGTGTTCGACGACCGGACGATCGGTCGGGGCGAAGAGCGCGCGGTCTTCGATTTGCCCGGCGAGGGCATGCGCTATGTGCGCGACGCGGTGGGGATCGACGCCGTTCTGGTCAACGGCGAGGTGGCCTGGGCCGGCGGGCGGTACGCCGACGCCCGCTCCGGGGTGTTCTGCAACTGATCCCGGAGCGGGGGTCGGCGCCCCCTCGGGCCCCTTACTTCGACGGGCTGGTGTCGGGGGTGTTGGCGGTGGTCGCGCCGCCGTCGGCGTTGCCGGCCTGCTGCTCGATGGCGTCGGCCTGAGCGTTCAGCTGGGTCTCCATCGTCTCGTTCGAGGTCGCGGCGGCCTGGGCTTCCAGGGCGTCGGCCTTCTCTTCGGCGGCCTGGTCGGCCGGGCTGTTGCAGGCGACGAGGGACAGGGCGGCGGCGGCCGCGAAAGCCATGGTGACAATGCGCATAAGTTGAATCTCCTCCTCGTAAGGCCAAGCTCTAAGCGCGGTGGGAGGAATAAGGTTCAACACGCCGTGATCACTTTCGGCGACCGGCTCCATCTTCCCGCCCGCGGCGGCTCAGAACCTGACCGTCAGCGAGGCCCCGTAGGTGCGCGGCTGGCCCGGGAAGCGGACCACCACGTTCGCGTTCGAGGAGACTGCGGTCCAGTAGTACTCGTCCGTCAGGTTGCGGCCCCACACCGCCAGTCGCCAGCGGTCGTCCAGGCTGTGCAGGCCGACGCTGGCGTTGAGCAGGCCGTAGTCTTTGATCACGAACTGCGGGTCGCCCTCGAGGTCGGCATGGGCCTCGTCCTGCCAGCGGTAGTTGACCGCCGCCTGCACCCCCAGCGACCCGGTCAGGTCGCGGTTGTAGAGGGCGGTCAGCGCGAAGCTACGCTCGGGGCTGTAGAGGAAAGGACGGCCGTCGAAGTTCTCCGGCTGGCCGGCGCCGTTGATGCCGGCGTAGCCGATGACCTCGGTGTGCAGCAGCGTGCCCGAGCCGATCAGCGTCAGCTCCGGCGTCACCCGCAGCGTCACCTCCCCGTCCAGGCCGTAGGCCTCGCCCTCCGGCACGTTCTGCAGCCGCGCCAGCGCCGTGTAGATCGGGTCGGCGAAATAGACCGACAGCTGCTTGTCCTCGTAGTCGTAGTAGAAGGCGCTGACGTTGGCCTGCATGCGCCGTTCTAGCAGCGTCGCCTTGATCCCCACCTCGTAGGCGGTGAGCAGTTCCTGGCGGGCGGGGGCGTTCTGGGGGGAGATGTTGGCCGCGTTGATCGGCGAGGC
>JAQVDF010000084.1 GCA_028698405.1 Phenylobacterium sp.
ACCGGGAAGTACTCCGTGCGGTTGGGCATGAAGAGCGCCACCACCTGGCCGCGCCGCAGGCCCATCCCCTTGGCCCAGTGGGCGAAGCGGTTGGCCATGGCGTCGATCTCGCCATAGTTCAGGGTGCGGCCCTCGAAGGTCATGGCCGGGCGGCCACGCCACTTCTCCACCGCCGCCTGCAGATCGTCGCACAGCAGGTTTTTCGAATCAGGGGCGATGGTCTTGACCCGCCCCAAAGTGCGACGCAGTCCGCGCACGAACCTCAGGTCACGCTGCAGCCGAGCCTTCAGACTCATCTAACCCTCCGACGGAACCGCCAGCTTGGCGGCGTTCGCGGGAGGGTCAAGGCGGACCGACCCTGCGCGCTCTGACAACTCCGTCACCACCGCCTCGGACGTGGCCGGCAGGCTCGCCGGTCAGCCTCTCCGGGGCGTTGACGTGCGGCGTTAACGCGCGCCGGCCGGGGGAGTAGAGTGCGCGCGTGACGAGCCTCCCCCGCGCCATCCTGTTCGACCTCGACGACACGATCATCAGCGCCGGACCGCGCAGCCTGCTGTTGCGCACCCTGGCCGAGGAGATCGCCCACCTCCTGCCGATGCCGCCCGAGGAAGCCGCCCAGGCGTTGGAGGCGGCCAACCGCGAGTTCTGGTCCGACCAGGAGCGGCACCGCCAGTGGCGCTTCCGGCTGCAGGCGGCGCGGGTGGCGATCGTCGAGCAGGCGTTCGAGCGCTGGCGCCCGCAGGCGCCCGGCCTGACGCGTGAGGTCGCCTACGCGTTCGGGGCGCGGTTCCATCGGTTGCGGGAGGAGAACGCCTGCTTCCCCGGCGCAGTCGAGACCATCGACGAGTTGAGGGCGCGCGGCGTGCGCCTTGCCCTGGTGACCAATGGCGCGGCCGACGCACAGCGCGCCAAGGTCGCTCGCTTCGACCTCGCCCGCCGCTTCGACCACGTGCAGATCGAGGGCGAGGCCGGCTTCGGCAAGCCGGAAGAGCGCGCCTACCGCCACGCCATGGAAGCGCTCGGCATCCATCCCGAGGACACCTGGATGGTCGGCGACAACCTCGAATGGGAGGTCGCGGCCCCTCAACGGCTCGGCATATTCGGCATCTGGCACGACCACCTCGGCGAGGGCCTCCCGTCCGGCGTGGACGTCCGCCCCGACCGCATCATCCGCACCCTGCCCGAACTGCTGGGCTGACGCGCGCCCCGCCCCCGCAAAGCCGCGGAGGGAAGCATCGCCACATGGCCGATACGATGGCCACGCCGACACATCAGGACTTCCCGCGCCAGGATGTAACCCCCCATCGATCCCGAACCTTCGATGTTCGCGCAGACTCCGATCTACGCACGATCGACGGGCAAGCGGCGCAAGGCGCGTATGGCTCAGCCCAGACCGGCCGTCGCCGCCGAGCCTGCGACCGATCTGCCTTGCGCTGGCGTGTCACATCCCCTCGGGACTCAGGCTTTCGTTAAGAGGAAGCGTCTAGTCTGATCCCGCGTCGTTTGGGGGCTTTCGACATGCACAAGATCCTGTTCAGCCAGGAAGGCGCCGAGTGGGCCACCGCCCTGCTCGTGTTCGTCTGCGGCGCCGCCGCGGGCCACTACGCCTCCGAGGGCATGAACGCGGTCCAGTGGGCCGGCGCCGCCACCGCGGTGCTGGGCTCGGTCACCGCCGCCGTCGCCGTCCGCGTCTGGCCGGCCCCGGTTCGCGAAACCGCGGACGAGTAACTCCCCGCCTCCGAGGCCCGCTACTCGGCGTGGACGTCCACGCCGAGCGCGCTCAGCAGCGCATACTGCTGATCCAGCGTCACCTTCAGCCCTTCGCGGCTGGCCAGGACCGTCAGGTCCAGACCGCTGACTTCGGCGCCACGCAGGTCGGCGCCGGCAAACCTGGCGTCCGCCGTCAGCGCCCCGATCAGATCCGCCTCCCGCAGGTCCGCGCCCTCCAGATCGGCGCCGCGCAGATCGGCCTCGCGCAGCCGCGACCGGCGGAAGTCGCCCTCGGGAACGCGCGCCTCCGACAGGTCGGCCAACTCGAGCATGCAGCCCTCGAAGCGCACGGCGGTGCGCACGACCTTGGGCCCGAAGGCGCGGCCGAAATCGGCCCGGTGGAAGCGCGACCCGCGCAGGTTGCAGCCGGTGAACTCGGCCGCGTAGAGGCTCGAGCGGTCGATGTCCGCGAAGGCCAGGTTGCAGCGGGTGAAGCGCGCCTCGTCCAGCCGGCTGAAGGCGAACTGCACGCCGGCGTGGGTCTCCGGCTCCGAGAAGTCGCAGTCCTCGAACACCGCCTCGCGCAGGTCGGCGTGGGCGAACCGACAGCCGACCAGCCGGCAGCGGACGAACCGCGCCCCCTGCAGGATCACCGCCGAGAGCTGCGTCTCGCTCAGCGTGCACTCGGTCAGGACGATGTCGGCTAGGTCGCGCTCGGCCCAGTCCGCCCTCGAGAGGTCGAGGCCGGTCAGGCTGGCTCCCGCCTCCAGCGCGATCCCGCCCGACACCGACTACTCCGCCGCGCCCAGCGGCACGTCGATCTCGCCCACCTTGCGGAACTTCTCGGCCATCTGGGCCATGCCCTCGGCCACGTCGTTCTGCGCGGCGGCGGCGTCGCGAATGTCCTGGCTGATCTTCATCGAGCAGAACTTCGGACCGCACATGGAGCAGAAGTGGGCGGTCTTGTGCGCCTCTTTCGGCAGGGTCTCGTCGTGGTACTCGCGGGCGGTCTCCGGATCGAGCCCCAGGTTGAACTGATCCTCCCACCGGAACTCGAAGCGGGCGCGCGATAGCTTGTCGTCCCACTCGCGCGCCGACGGGTGCCCCTTGGCGAGGTCAGCGGCGTGGGCGGCGATCTTGTAGGCGATCACCCCCTGTTTGACGTCCTCGCGGTCGGGCAGGCCAAGGTGCTCCTTGGGCGTGACGTAGCAGAGCATCGCCGTGCCGAACCAGCCGATCATCGCCGCCCCGATGGCGCTGGTGATGTGGTCGTAGCCGGGGGCGACGTCGGTGGTGAGCGGCCCCAGCGTGTAGAACGGCGCGCCGTGGCAGGCGGCGAGCTGCTTGTCCATGTTGGCCTTGATCTTGTGCATCGGCACGTGGCCGGGGCCCTCGATCATCACCTGGCAGCCGTGCGCCCAGGCCTTCTTGGTCAGCTCGCCCAGCGTCTCCAACTCGGCGAACTGGGCCGCGTCGTTGGCGTCGGCGATGGAGCCGGGGCGCAGGCCGTCGCCGAGGCTGAACGAGACGTCGTAGGCCCGCATGATCTCGCAGATCTCGTCGAACCGCTCGTAGAGGAAGCTCTCCTCGTGGTGGGCCAGGCACCACTTGGCCATGATCGAGCCGCCGCGCGAGACGATGCCGGTGGTCCGCCGCGCGGTCAGCGGGATGAACGGCAGCCGCACGCCGGCGTGGATGGTGAAGTAGTCCACCCCCTGCTCGGCCTGCTCGATCAGGGTGTCGGCGAAGACGTCGAAGGTCAGGTCCTCGGCGACTCCGCCGACCTTCTCCAGCGCCTGGTAGATCGGCACCGTGCCGATCGGCGCCGGGCTGTTGCGGATGATCCAGTCGCGGATGTTGTGGATGTTGCGGCCGGTGGACAGGTCCATGACCGTGTCCGCACCCCAGCGGATGGCCCAGACCATCTTGTCCACCTCGTCGGCGACGGTGGAGAGCACCGCCGAGTTGCCGATGTTGGCGTTGATCTTGACCAGGAAGTTGCGCCCGATCGCCATCGGCTCGAGCTCGGTGTGGTTGATGTTGGCCGGGATGATGGCCAGGCCCCTGGCCACCTGGTCGCGGACGAATTCCGGAGTGACGAAGTCGGGGATCTCGGCCCCGAAGTCCTCGCCGTCGCGGATGAAGGCCTCGCCTTCCTTGCGGCGCAGGTTCTCGCGGATGGCGACGTACTCCATCTCCGGGGTGACGATCCCCTTACGGGCGTATTCCAGCTGAGTGACGGCCGCGCCCGGCTTGGCGCGGTAGACGCGGCGCGGGGCGGTGAACTGCGGCGCGAGGTGCTTGCCCTGGGCGAAGCCGTTGTCCTCCGGCGTCACCTGCCGCGGGTTCTCGACGATCTCGACGTCGCCACGGGAGACGAGCCACGGCTCGCGGGTGCGCGGCAGGCCCTTTTCGATATCGATGGCGACGCGCGGGTCGGTATAGGGCCCCGAACTGTCGTAGAGCGTCAGCGGCGGCTCGCCGGCGCTCTCGTGCACGGCGATCTCGCGGAACGGCACGCGGATGTCGGGCCAGATCACCCCGGGCTCGTAGACCTTGCGCGACCCCGGGCGCTCGCCCGTGGGAATGGCCTTGGCGATGGGCGTTTCGATGTTCACCGGCGCGGCTCCTGCAAAGGAGACCCGGGACTCCCGGCGCCGGTTGAAAAGAGGACGCGGGCTTCAATTACGCGCCGCACGTCCGGTTCCCATCCCTTCGCCGGCATGACCCGGATCAGGTTCGACGGGTCGCGGGCTCACCCGCCTCTCAGCCGCTCGAGCGCGGCCCCCCGGAGAAAGACCGCAAGACTAGTGGCGAACTGCGCCGGGCGCCAGAGCTCGTCGCCCCGCGTTCGCCCGGAGTAGAATGGGTCCAATAGGAGAGACGATATGAAACCCATCCTCGCCATCGGCTGCGTCGCGCTGCTGGGCGCCTGCGCCAGCCCCTACGCCGAGACCGCGGCGGCGCCGGCCGGGACCGATGCGGCGGCGACCGCGACCGCCGCCCCCGCGGGCGGCTGCTTCCGGATGAACGACATCCGGTCCCACCGCATCGCCGATGCGCGCACCCTCTACATCGACGTGCGCGGCCAGGAGACCTGGAAGCTGGAGATGAGCGGCTCGTGCCTGGCCGGCGCCTCGCGGGAGGAGACGCTGATCACCGAGAGCGCCAGCGGCTCGGGCGTGATCTGCAGGCCCATCGACCTGAACCTCAAGGTCCGCTTCTCCGGCGGCATGGTCAGCCCCTGCATCATCTCGTCGATGACCCGGCTGACCCCGGAAGAGGTCGCCGCCCTGCCGCGCGAGCTGCGTCCCAGACGTTGCAGAAGCTTAATTGGCCGAGCCCGTCGAACACGGATAGCCAACATCCGCCCTCCGGAGAGGGTGAGGGCGCGGCGGCGCCGTCTGCGGTTCTGCGATCTGATCTGCGCCGTTCGCAGCCGCAGGCGGCGCCCCGCCCCGGCTACAGCGTCCGGGCCGAGAAGGTGTCGCAGGCGTCGGGATCGCCGGTCTCCACGCCGCGGCGGAACCAGCGCATGCGCTGCTCGCTGGTGCCGTGGGTGAAGGCGTCGGGCATCACCCGGCCCTGGGCCTTCTTCTGAAGGGCGTCGTCGCCGACTGCGGCGGCGGCGCGAATGCCGTCCTCGATGTCGCGCGGATCGAGCGAGACCTGGCCGCCGGAGACCCGCGCGGCGTGCGCCACCCAGACGCCGGCATAGCAGTCGGCCTGCAGCTCCAGCCGCACGGCGCCGCTTTCCGCCCCGCGCATGCCGAGCCGCTGGGCGGTCTCGGTCTTGCCGGTCAGGTGCTGGACGTGGTGGCCGATTTCATGGGCGATGACGTAGGCCCGGGCCGCCTCGCCCTGGGCGCCGAAGCGGCTCGCGAGCTCGTCCCAGAAGGACAGGTCCAGATACACCTTCTGGTCGGCCGGGCAGTAGAACGGCCCCATCGCCGCCTGGCCCATGCCGCAGCTGGTGCCGGTGGCCTGGTCGTAGAGCACCACATCCTCGGGCGGGCGGTAGGCCGCGCCGGCGCTGCGGAAGATCGGCCCCCAGACGTCCTGGGTGGAGGTCTCGATCACGTCGACGAAGGCGCCGGCCTCGTCCTCGGGGCTGCCGAACTGGCCCTGCTGTTGCTGGGCGGGCGCGGCGCCGCCGATCACGCTGGTGGTGGTCGAGGGGTCGATGCCGAACACGAAGTAGCCGATCAGCGCCAGGATGACGCCGCCCACCCCGAGCCCGCCGGCCGCCGCCGGCCCGAGGCCCCGGCGATCTTCGATATTCCCGGCCCGGCGTCCACCCTGCCAACGCATACCTGGTCCTTTCGTCTGACCGCTCAGCGGCCCCCGCGACTCGCTGCGCGCACTCGCGCGTTCGAAGCGTCGAGCCGACTATCCGGGATCGAGGTGAAACCGCCAAGGTCCGCGCGCGAGGCAGGCGCGCCGGCGCGCTCGATCGGCGCAGGGACCGCCGGGCGCTGTCGCTGGAGCTCCAGTTGCCGTTCGGCGCGCTCGGTCTGCAGCCGCATCTCCATGGCGGTCATCTGGTTCTGCAGGTCGATGATGCGGTTGCGCAGCATGTCCTGCTGGGCGCGCAGCTCCGCCTCGCGCGCGACCCAGTCGGGATCGTAGGGCGCGGGCTGCGCCGCGGCGGGCGCGGCGAACAGGGCGGCGGCGAGGATCAGGCGGCGCATCGGGCGTTCCTCCTATTCTCCCGGAACGCCACAGCCGCCGCCAGGGTCCCGCTCAGCCGCCGGGGGGCCGGCTGACGGTGAAGCGGACGAGCTGCTCGCGCGGGGCCGACCATTCCGGCTTCAGCTCCAGGGCCTTCTGGTAGTCGAAATAGGCCGACTTGGCGTCCTCCAGGCCTTCGTAGGCGAGCGCGCGGTTGTAGTAGGCCTTGGCCGGCTCCTCGACGCCGAGCTCCAGCCCCTTGTTTATCTCGGTGAGGCTGTCGGCGTAGCGCTTTTGTCCGATGTAGGCCGCCCCGCGGTTGACATAGGCCTCGCCGACATCGGGCTTGAGCCGGATCGCCATGTCGAAGTCCCGCACGGCCTCGGCGTATTGCGCCCGCCGCAACTTGAAGACTCCCCGGTTGACGTAGGTGCCTGCCCGGTCGCGGACGTTGAGGAACTCGGTCTCCAGCGCGGTCGTGCAGAGGACCTCGTACTCGGCGGCGCTCTCGCCGCGTATCGCCGCCTGCGAACAGGCCTGGGCCAGCCCGCCGCCGATGACGGAGACCGCCGCGTTCGCCGATCCGGCGGCGGCCAGGACGACAGCGGCGCCGAGCGCGGTCAGCTTGAGTTTCATCGCCTTCATCTCCCGCGTCGCCATGGTCCGGCCGGCCTCGGGAGGAGCGCGCCTGGCGCTGAACAGGCGGCGCGCCCGCGATCGAGGGCGCCCGGTTCGCTTGAGCGAAAAGCCTCTTCCCGTAACGCGGGTCTGTCAACGCACGGCTTGCTGAACGCGGCTCAGGCTGCCGCGTCGCGCCGCGCCTGCCGCAGCTGGCGGGTCTCGCGATAGAGGATGTAGACGCCGCTGGCGGCCACCACGAGCGCGCCGGCGATGGTCGCCGGCCGGGGCAGGTCGCCCCAGATCAGGA
>JAQVDF010000085.1 GCA_028698405.1 Phenylobacterium sp.
TCTGGGCCCGGCTGAAGGACTACCGCCGCGTCGCGACACGCTACGACAAGCTCGCCGACAACTTCCTCGCCGGCGTGCTCATCGCAGCCATCGTCAGCTACTGGGCCAAATGAGTCCGGACCCTAGGACCGACCACCTCTCCCGCCGCCCTTCGGCGCATCCTCTCCCACGGGGGGAGGGGACTGTGATTTCGTCGCCCCCCAAAAAAAAGCCCCGGCGGGGTATCCGCCGGGGCTTCGCGTTCGTCTTTCGGCTCGGATCTAGCGGCGGTCGCCGAAGATGCTGAGCAGGAATTGGAACAGGTTGATGAAGTTGATGTAGAGGCTCAGCGCGCCGTAGCTGGTGGCCACGCCCATGGCCTCCTGGTCGCCGCCGAGCTGATAGTAGGTCAGCTTCAGGCGCTGGGTGTCGTAGGCGATCAGGCCGGCGAAGATGAACACCCCCAGAACGCTGATGATGAAGGCCATCATGTTGTTCTGCAGGAAGATGTTCACCACCGAGGCGATGATCAGCCCGAACAGGCCGACGATCAGGAAGCTGCCGAAGCCGGTCAGGTCGCGCTTGGTCGTGTAGCCGAACAGGCTGAGCGCGCCGAAGGCCGTGGCGGTGATCAGGAAGGTCGAGACCAGCGAGGTGCCGGTGTAGACGAGGCCGAGCACGCCGAGCGAGGCGCCCATCAGCGAGACGATCACCCAGTAGAGCAGGCTGGTCGACTTGGCCGTCGGGTTACGCATGGCGAAGCCGGAGACCAGCAGCAGGACCAGCGGCGAGAAGACCACCACCATGCCCGGCAGGGTGTAGCCGGCGAAGCGTCCGTCAGGCGTCACTTGGAACAGCATGTCGCGCACCGGCGCGACCGAGCTGGTCAGGTAGGCGAGAGCGCCGGAAAGCACGAGGCCCAGCGCCACCTTGTTGTAGACGCCGAGCATGAAGCTGCGCAGTCCCGCGTCCACCGACATGTCGGCGCGGTCCGCAGGGACCGTGCGCGCGTAGCCGCGGTTGAAGTCGCTCATCTGAGGCAATGCCCTTTGTTCAGTCCGTCCGGATTGGACACGTTGCAAATATCGTGGTCCCGCCCCATGCAGGCAAGCCCCAGCCGATAAACCCTGCGTTAGACGCAGGTTCCTTGCGTCAAGCAAGGCGCAGCCCGGCCCACAGCGGAGCAAGTCGTTGGAAAGCTCGGGCGAATTCCTAAATCTACCGGAAATGTCCGGCTCGAAAATCTTGCGCCGCCTGCGGCTAGCCCGCGAGGCGGCGGGAACTGCGGCCCCATGATCCGCCTGTTCGCCGCGGTGGCGATTCCGCCCGCGATCGCAGAGGGTCTCGTCCGCCGGCAGACCGGCCTGGACGGGGCCCGCTGGCGGCCGCCCGAGAGCCTGCACATCACCCTGCGCTTCTTCGGGGAGGTCAGGGAGGACATCGCCGACGACCTCGACGGGGAACTGTCGCGGACCACCGGCCCGACCATGGAGCTGCAGCTCGAACGCGCCGGCTCGTTCGGCGAGGGGGCCGAGGTCCACGCCATCTGGGCCGGGGTGGCGGATAACCCGGCGCTGCGCCAGCTCGCCGCCCGCTGCGAACAGGCCGCACGCCGGGCGGGCCTTAAGCCCGAAAGGCGCAACTTCCGCCCGCACGTCACCCTCGCCTACCTGCGCCGCGCCGACCCCACGGCCGTCGCCCGCTGGATCCAGGCCAACAACCTGTTGCAGTCGCCCCCCTTCCACGTCGACCGCTTCGGCCTCTACTCAAGCCGCCTGTCGCCGCAGGGCTCGCACTACGCGCTGGAGCGCGAGTACGCGCTGGGGTGAGCGTCATTCCTCCCCTTGCGGGGAGGGAAAGCGACTTACGCCTCCACCGCGTGGTCCTTGAGGACGCCGAGGGGCACGATGGCGAGGGTCTCCTCGTGGGTGGCTTCGAGCACCACCTTGGGGGCGGCGCCGGCATCGAGCGCCTCCTTCCAGCGCGGGGCGCAGAGGCACCAGCGGTCGCCGGGCTTGAGGCCGGCGAACTGCAACTCGGGCCGGGGCGTCGACAGATCGTTGCCGACCGCCTTGGAGAAGGCCAGGAACTCGGCCGTCATCACCGCGCAGACGGTGTGCAGCCCGACGTCCTCGGGCCCGGTCTCGCAACAGCCGTTGCGGAAGAAGCCGGTCATCGGCTCGGTCGAGCAGCTCTGCAGCTCGCCGCCGAGGACGTTGCGGGCGCCGGGGTCGTAGCGGGTGGTCATCGCAACATCCTAGCCGCTAAGACGGGCCTCTAGCCATCGGAGGCGCAGATGACGCACGCCAAGCCCCGCCGCAGCGCGCTCTACATGCCGGCGGCCAACGCCAGGGCCATCGAAAAGGCCCGCGAGCTGCCCTGCGACGTGGTGATCCTGGACCTCGAGGACGCCGTCGCCCCCGACGCCAAGGAGACCGCCCGCGAGCAGGCCGTGGCGGCGGTGAAGGCCGGCGGCTTCGGCCCGCGCGAGGTGGTGATCCGGGTGAACGGCCTCGATACCCCCTGGGGCCGCGACGACCTCGCGGTCGCCGCGGAAGCCGGTCCCGACGCGGTGCTGGCCCCCAAGGTCTCGAGCGCCGCCGACGTCGCCGCCTACCGCGCCGCCCTGCCCGCCACGCAGAGCCTGTGGATCATGATCGAGACCTGCTGGGGGCTGTTCCGCCTGGACGAGCTGGGCGAAGGCGTCGCCGCCTGGGTCATCGGGACCAACGACCTCGCCAAGGAGATGCGGTGCCGGCTCGACGCCGAGCGCGCCCCGCTGCTCGGCCCCCTGTCGCTGGCCGTGGCGGCGGCCAGGGCCCACGGGCTGGTCGTGCTGGACGGCGTGTTCAACGGCATCGACGACGACGCCGGTCTCGAGCGCCAGTGCGACCAGGGCGCGGCCTTCGGCTTCGACGGCAAGACGCTGATCCATCCGCGCCAGATCGAGGCCGCCAACCGCGCCTTCACGCCCGCGGCCGAGGAGGTCGACTGGGCGCGCACCATCGTCGCCGCGTTCGACGAACCCGAGAATGCGAAGAAAGGTGTCCTTAGGATTGAAGGCCGCATGGTCGAGCGGTTGCATCTGGAGGAGGCGCGGCGGCTGATCGCCGTGGCCGACGCCATAGCTGCGCGGGGGTGAGACGCGGGGGATGAGACGGGCGGCTGCGACCTGGAGGGCGATGCTGTTCGCCGCCACGCTGGGCGGCGCGGCGCAGGCTCAGGCGACCGCCGACGCGCCGCTGGCCGCCGCCGAGGGCACGGACACGCAGGAGCCCGCGGAGTTCGGCGCCCCGCCGGCCCCGACCTCCTACAACCCTTCCGGCGCCTACACGCCGTCCTGGGAGCGGCCGGTGTTCCCGGAAGGGGGCGCGCCGGTGTTCCTCGACCAGCCCGGCCGCTCGCCCGAGCCCCCGGCCAGCTACCTCGACCAGGCCTACGAGGCGCGGCTACGGTCCTCCTTCCTCTCGGCGCAAGGGCTGAAGGGGCCGCTGGAGGGCGGCTGGACGCTGCGGGATGCGGGGGGCAAGCAGCTCTACGACCTGCAGCTGGTCGACAGCGCCAGCGGCGTGGTCGACGGCGCATGGCGCGACCTGCGCCGGGCCGGCGCCAGCGACGCGTCGGGACTGATCGTCGGCGCGAGCCGCACGGGCGCCCGCTTCGACCTGCGCTTCTATTCCGCCGCGACAGGCTCGGTGACCGCCGCCCTGACCGCCACCGCCGACGGCCGCTGGGCGGGAGAGCTGATGGAGCAGGGCCGCGAACGCGCGGTCTACCTGCAGCGCAACTAGCCGAGCGCCTTGCGCGCCGCCGCGAGGGACCGCTGCAGCGCATCCGGCGCAAACGCCTCCGCCCCGGGAACTCCCCACACCGGCCCCGGCCAGGCCGGATCGTCCGCGCGCCGCCCGACAACGTGGACGTGCAGCTGGGGCGTGACGTTGCCGAGCTGGCCGACGTTCAGCTTCTCGACCGGCCGGCCGAGCGCCGCGCCGATCGCCCGCACGGCCGCGCCGGCCCGCACCAGCTCGTCCATCAGTTGCGCGCGCGGACCGGGCGCCAGATCCTCGATCTCGACGAGGCCCTCGGCGCGGGGGATCAGCACCAGCCAGGAATAGCGCGCGTCGGCCTGCAGCCGCACGTGGCAGAGCGGAAGATCGCAGACGGCGTGCGAGGTCGGAACGAAGGCGGGGGCGAGTTCGAAGGCCATGTCCGTCCATAGCCCGTGATGGCCGCCGGCCGGAAGGTGCGGTAGGCTCGCCTCCCTCGCATGCGCCTGTTCCACTTCTCAGACCACCCGGACATCAGCCGCTTCGTCCCTCGGCCGCCGATCGTCGCGGCGGCGCGTCCGCCGGGTCTCGAGTGGCTGAACGGCCCGCTCGTCTGGGCCATCGAGGAGGGCCGGCAGACGATGTACCTGTTCCCGCGCGACTGCCCGCGGATCCTCTTGTGGCCGACACAGCGGACGACCGAAGAGGATCTGGAGCGCTGGTTCGGCCGCAGCACCGCTCGGATTCTCGCCCACGTCGAATGGGCCTGGTTCGAGCGGCTGCGGTCGGGCCGTCTCTACCGCTACGAGCTGCCGCCCGGGCCGTTCGAGAGCATTCAGGACGCCGGCATGTGGGTGGCGCGGGAGACAGTCGAGCCTGTCGCGATGGAGGTCATCGACGATCTGCCCGCCGCCCTCGCCGACCAGGGCGTGGAACTGCGGATCATGTCGAGCCTCACGCCGCTGAAGGACGTCTGGGACAGCAGTCTGCACGCCAGCGGCATCCGCCTGCGCAACGCCGCCGGCTGGGCGTAGGAAAGCAGGTTGCTTGCGGCGCCCGAGCCGAGCGGTTAGACCGCCCGCCGACCGACACCCGCCCTTCCGCTACGGAGCTTGTACATGTCTACCAAGACCCCGGTCCGCGTGGCCGTCACCGGCGCGGCCGGCAACATCGGCTACGCCCTGCTGTTCCGCATCGCCTCCGGCGAAATGCTGGGCAAGGACCAGCCGGTCATCCTGCAGCTAATCGAGATTCCCGCCGAGGGCGCGCAGAAGGCGCTCAAGGGTGTGGCCATGGAGCTGGACGACTGCGCCTTCCCGCTGCTGCAGGACATCCAGCTGTTCGACGACCCCGCCAAGGGCTTCCGCGACGCCAACTGGTGCCTGCTGGTCGGCTCCAAGCCGCGCGGCCCGGGCATGGAGCGGGCCGACCTCCTGAAGGACAACGGCAAGATCTTCATCGCCCAGGGCAAGGCGATCGACGAGAACGCCGCCGACAACGCCCGCATCGCGGTGGTCGGCAACCCCTGCAACACCAACTGCATGATCGCGGCCAGCCAGGCTCGCCGGCTGCCGAAGGACCGCTTCACCGCGATGGTGCGCCTCGATCAGAACCGCGCCGCGGCCCAGCTCGCCAAGAAGGCCGGCGTGGCGGTCACCGACGTGTCGGAAATCTTCATCTACGGCAACCACAGCCCGACGATGTTCGCCGACTTCACCCACGCCAAGATCGGCGGCAAGCCGGCCGCCGACTTGATCGGCGACGAGGCCTGGCTGAAGAACGAGTTCCTGCCGACCGTCGGCAAGCGCGGCGCGGCGATCATCGACGCCCGCGGCCAAAGCTCGGCCGCCTCGGCCGCCAACGCCCTGATCGACCACGTGCGCGACCTGACCACCCCGGGCGCGGTGCACGCCGTGGCCGTCCCCTCGACCGGCCAGTACGGCTTCGCCGAAGGCGTCTGGGCGGGGATGCCGGTCCGCTCCACCGGCGGCGGCGCCTACGAGATCATCACCAGCTACGAGATGGACGACTTCGCCAAATCGAAGATCGCCATCACCAACGACGAGCTGGTCGGCGAGCGCGACACCGTCAAGGAAATGCTCGGCTGAGCACGGCCGCCTTCAAGGCATGAGAACGGGCCGGCCTCGCGCCGGCCCGTTTTTCTTTGTCCGCCTACTCGTCGACGGCGAAAGCCGGCGGCAGGACGAGTTCGGCCGCATCGGCGCCGGCGTTTTCGGCGGCGGAGGCCAGCTCGACGTCCATGGGCTCGGGCGCGACGTCAGGCGGCGGGAGCAGTTCGGGGTCCGCCCGTTCCGGCGCGGGCCTGGGCGCGCTGCGCGCAGGCGCCGCGGCGCGGGCCACGACGACGGCGGGCACGGCCGTGCCGGGCGGCAGGGTCTGCAGCGGCGCGGCGGTCGTGTGTATCGGCGCGGGCTCGACGACGCGGCCCGGTCCGACCTCGATCTGCACCACCTGATCGGACCGGAGCATCAGGCCGTCGGTGTCGCGCTCGTTCGGCTTGGCCATCAGGCCGAAGCCCGCCCCCAGCACCGCGGCGGCGGCCACCCCGCCCATCAGGATTCGGCCGGCCCGCGAGGCGGCTCCCGGCCGGGATCTGCGCACGGGGGCCGAAAAGCCGTTGTAGACCCCGGCGGGGATGGAGCCGCGCTGGCCTTCGATCGACATGCTGGTCTGGTCCTTTGAAGCGTCCCGCGGTCGGAATGGGCGAGCCGACTCCGCGGTTGCAGAGGCGAAGGCCGGATGTGATCGCGCCGGCCTAGAAACCGTCCCAGGCCTCGATGGCCATGTCGTTGAGTTCGGCGGTGCGCTGCTCGTAGACGTCGGCCACGGCGGCGGGCGAGCGGCGGGCGGCCTGCTCGCGGATCCGCAGCCAGTCGTCCTGCTCGGCGCGCAGCCAGCGGCCGGGCACGCCCGCGGCCAGAGCCCGCTGATAGGCCTCGGCCAGGCGCCGGTCGGCAGCCGCCAGGCGCGGGTCGCCACAGACCATTTCCTCGGCGAGGCTGGCGGCCCAGCGGCAGTTGAAGCTCGGCCGCACGCGGGGCGGCGGTCCGGTGCGGGCGGCCAGGCGCGGCGGCGGCTCGCGAAGCTGGGGCGACCGGACAGCCGCGGGCGGCGGCGCCGGTTCGGACTCCGCCGGCGGAGCAGGCTCGGAGACTGGCGGGAGCCACTCGGCGCGAGGCGCCGGAGCCGGCTCGGCCGGCGGCGTCGCGGCCGCTTCCGGCGGCTGGAGCGCCTCGGCCGTCTCCGGCGCCTCGCGCACGGCGACCTGCATCTGGGGAACGGCGACGGCTTCGACCTCGGCGGGAGGCTTGGCCGGCTGCATCTTCGGCGGCTCGCCGATCAGCTCGGGCCGCGCCAGCACGCCCAGCGTGGCGCCCAGGACCACGGCGGCGGCGACGCCCGCCAGCAGGCCCTTGCGCGAAGGCCGCCGGCGCGGCTCGCGGGTCAGCGGCAGGGGTTCGTCGTCCGGCGTTGGCGGTCCGGAAGCGCCGCCGCCATCGGACGCCAGCTCGAA
>JAQVDF010000086.1 GCA_028698405.1 Phenylobacterium sp.
CTCTTCCTGGAACGCGGGCCGGGGGGCGCCCGCCGGCCAAGGGTAGCGACGATCCGCCGGCGTCAGAACCCCCGCGCCTGCCCAACTCTCTCCGCCCCCTCGCGTTGACACTGGAAGGGGCGCTCCTTAAGTCTCCGACGCGCTACAACAGGCGGGAATCCGGGCTGGCGGGAGGGTGACGGTCCCTCATGCCCCGCACCGCCGGCCCCGCCCCCAACGGACCACCTGATTGATGTTCTTCCAACGGCTCTTCGGCTCGAGCAACGACCGCAAGGTCAAGGCGCTGCTTGCGCGCGTCTCAAAGATCAACGCCCTGGAGCCGCAGTTCGAGCGGCTGAGCGCCGACGAACTCCGCGCCAAGACCGGCGAATTCAAGGAGCGGCTGGCCCGCGGCGAGAGCCTGGACAGCATTCTCGAAGAGGCCTTCGCGGCAGTCCGCGAAGCCGCCAAGCGCACGCTGGGCCAGCGCCACTACGACGTGCAGCTGGTCGGCGGCATGGTTCTGCACCAGGGCGGCATCGCCGAGATGCGGACCGGCGAGGGCAAGACCCTGGTGGCCACCGCGCCGGTCTACCTCAACGCCCTGACCGGCAAGGGCGTGCACGTCATCACCGTCAACGACTACCTGGCCCAGCGCGACGCCGACTGGATGGGGGAGGTCTACCGCTACCTCGGCCTCGAGGTCGGGACCATCGTCCACGGCCTGTCGCAGGGCCAGCGCCAGGCCGCCTACCAGGCGGACATCACCTACGGCACGAACAACGAGTTCGGCTTCGACTACCTGCGCGACAACCTCGTCTACGACGTCTCCGAGATGGTCCAGCGCGGCCACCATTTCGTGATCGTCGACGAGGTGGACTCGATCCTGATCGACGAGGCGCGCACGCCGCTGATCATCTCCGGCCCGACCGAGGACCGCAGCGAGTTCTACAAGGTGGTCGACGCCCTGATCAAAGAGCTGATCCAGGACCCGGCCACCTACGACCACGACGAGAAGCACCGCCAGGTCCTGCTGACCGAGGAGGGCTCGGAACGGATCGAGGAGATCCTCGAGCAGGCCGGTCACCTGGCCGAGGACTCCGCCGGCCTCTACGACCCGGCCAACGTCTCGGTGGTGCACCACGTCAACCAGGCGCTGCGCGCCAACGTGCTCTACACGCGCGACAAGGACTACATCGTCCGCAACAACCAGGTCGTGCTGATCGACGAGTTCACCGGCCGGATGATGCAGGGCCGGCGCCTGTCGGAAGGCCTGCACCAGGCCATCGAGGCCAAGGAAGGCGTGTTCATCCAGCCCGAGAACCAGACCCTGGCCTCGGTCACCATCCAGAACTACTTCCGCCTCTATGAAAAGCTGTCGGGCATGACCGGCACGGCGGCCACCGAGGCCCAGGAATTCGCCGACATCTACAAGATGGAGGTGGTGGAGATCCCGACCCACCGCCCGATCGCGCGGATCGACGACGACGACGAGGTCTACCGCACCGCCGCCGAGAAGAACCAGGCGATCATCAAGCAGATCGAGGACTGCTACCGGCGCGGTCAGCCGATCCTGGTCGGCACCGTCTCTATCGAGAAGTCCGAACAGCTGTCCGAACTGCTGGCCAAGCACGTCTTCGAGATCGACGGGCGCAAGCAGACCGGCATCCCGCACAACGTGCTGAACGCCCGCTACCACGAGCAGGAGGCGCTGATCGTCGCCGACGCCGGCGTGCCCGGGGCGGTGACCATCGCCACCAACATGGCCGGCCGCGGCACCGACATCCAGCTGGGCAGCAACGTCGACATCCGCGTGCTGCGCTGGCGCGACGAGCAGATCGCCCAGGGCGTCGAGGTGACGCCCGAGATGCTGATGGCCAAGAAGGCCGAGGTCGAGGCCGACATCGCCGACCTGAAGGCCAAGGCGCTGGCCGCCGGCGGCCTGTTCGTGCTCGGCACCGAGCGCCACGAGAGCCGGCGGATCGACAACCAGCTGCGCGGCCGGACCGGCCGCCAGGGCGACCCGGGCCGCTCGAAGTTCTTCCTCTCCTGCGAGGACGACCTGCTGCGTATCTTCGCCGGCGAACGGCTGGACGCGATCATGCGCACCTTCGGCGTCCAGGAAGGCGAGGCGATCACCCACAAGTGGCTGAACAGCGCCATCGCCACCGCCCAGAAGCGCGTCGAGCAGCGGAACTACGAGATCCGCAAGAACCTGCTCAAGTACGACGACGTCGTGAACGACCAGCGCAAGGCGGTGTTCGAACAGCGCCACGAGTTCATGGAGTCCGGCGACCTCTCGGAGATCATCCGCGAGATGCGCGCCGACGCCATCGAGGACTTCGTCAACCGTCACCTGCCGCCCAAGGCCTACGCCGAACAGTGGGACGTCGAGGGTCTGGACGAGCACGTGCGCGAGTACCTTGGCCTGGAGCTGCCGATCAAGGAATGGGCGGCCGAAGAGGGCATCGCCAACGAGGAGATCCGCGACCGGATCACCGAAGCGGCCGAGGCCCGCGCCGCCGAGCGCGAGAAGATCCTCAGCCCCGAGCGGATGCGCGCGGTCGAAAAGAGCTTTCTGCTGGAGAACATCGACATGCAGTGGCGGGAGCACCTGATGCACCTCGACCACCTGCGCAACGTCATCGGCCTGCGCGGCTACGGCCAGCGCGACCCGCTCAACGAGTACAAGACCGAGGCCTTCTCGCTGTTCGAGAAGCTGCTCGTGGACCTGCGTCAGAACGTCACCAAGTGGGTGATGACCGCCCAGATCCAGGTGCAGGAAGAACCCGAGCCGCACGCCCTGCCGGCCGGCCTGACCGAAATCCACCTCGACCCGCTGACCGGCGAGAACGTGGCCAAGGCCGGCGCCCTGCCGGAAGGCCTCTCGCCCGAACAGCGCGAGGCCCTGCCGGTCACTCTGCTGCCCGACGACTGGGCCTCCACGGGCCGCAACGCGGCCTGTCCCTGCGGCTCCGGCAAGAAGTTCAAGCACTGCCACGGGGCGCTCGTGTAACGCACTTCCCTCCCCCGAGGGGGAGGGAAGTGCCGCTCAGCCCACCTCGACGACCACCGTGCCGACCTTGCCGCCGGCTTCGACCATCTCGTGGGCGCCGGCGGCGTCTTCCAGGGGGAAGGTCCCGGCGACTGAGAGGATGCGCGATCCCGTGCCGATCCAGCGGGTGATGTCGTCCTGAGCGCGGCGGCGCTGTTCGTGCGGCGAGACGGGCAGGTAGACGCCGTGAACGGAGAGGTTCAGGCGCATCAGGGCGCCGGCCGGAACCTGCGGCGCGGCCTCGCCGCGGGTGGCGTAGAACGCCAGCGAGCCGTTCATCCGCAGCGAGGCCAGGCTGGCGGCGAGGTTGCCGCCGAAGTCGACGTCGACGATGTGGTGCACGCCCTCCCCGCCGGTCAGCTCGCGCACCCGAGCAGCGACGTCCTCGCGGCGATAGTCGATGACGTGGTCGGCGCCGCCGGCCAGGGCGCGCTCGGCCTTGTCCTGCGAGCTGACGGTGGCGATCACCGTCGCTCCCGCCCACTTGGCGAGCTGGACGGCGTAGTGGCCGACCGCCCCCGCACCGCCGGTCACCAGCACAGTGCGGCCCTGCACGGGCCCGGCCTTGAACAGCGCCACATGCGCCGTCATGCAGGGGATGCCCAGCGTCGCTCCCTCGGCGAAGGAGACGTGGTCGGGCAGTTCGCGCACCAGGTCGACGTCGAGCTCGATGTACTCGGCCGCCGAGCCGAAGGCGCGGCCGTTGCGCTGGCCGTTGTAGAACCACACCCGCTTGCCGACCCAGCGTTCGGAGACGCCCGGACCCACCGCCTCGACGACGCCGGCCCCGTCGCTGTTGGGCACGATGCGCGGATAGGCCATCGACCCGGTCCCGCCCCGGCGCATGCCGGCGTCGGACGGATTGACCCCCGAGGCCCGGATGCGGATCAGCACCTGGCCCACGCCGGCGCTCGGCGTCGGCAGCTCGCCGTACTGCAGCACCTCTCGCGCCGCCCCCGTGCGGTCGTACCAGACGGCCTTCATCGTCCCCTCCTCTTCGTCGTTGAGGAAGGTCATAGGGCCTCGAGCCGGCCGGGCCTAGGGGATGAGGATCAGGCCCTCGTCGGCGCGCACGCGGCCCTCGAGCAGTTCCGCCCACAGCGCCTGCAGCGCGTCCGGGCCGCGATGGTGTTTCAGCTGCAGCCAACCGTTGTCGGCCACGAAGCCGCGCAGCGCATCGTCGTAGCGCTGCTGGAAGGCCTCCGGCCCCAGCTCCTTGGCCCGCTTCTGCATGTGGTCGGGGGCGAAGAACAGGGCCGGCTGCGGCCCGACGGCGGGCGGCGCTGCGGGCTGGCCCGCCCGCTCCCAGTTGGTCACACCCACGATCACGCTGCGACGGAGCCCGTCGCCCAGGCGGCGATGGACGGCGTCGGTCGTCTCGGCCCGGGCGGCGAAGTCGACATAGGCCGCCGGCCCCACGGCCTCCAGCGCCTCGGCCTCGTCGTAGGCGAGCACCTGGTCGTAGAGGCCGACGCCCTTCAACAGCTCCACCGTCCCCGGCGAGGTGAGGCCGACGACCCGCAGGCCGCGCTTGCGGGCGTTCCAGGCCAGCGACAGGGCCGTCTTGCTGGAGGCGCTGGAGAGCACCAGCGTGGTGATCTCCGGCTCTTCGGAGAGCTGGTCGTCGATCAGCCAGCCGGTGCCGAACAAGGGCCGCAGCAGCGATCGGTAGTCGTCCAGGGCGTCCGGCGGGGCGATGGTGTAGCTGTTGTAGGTCGGCGGCAGCTGCGCCCGATGCGGCGAGGCGTCGAAGATCCCGCCGGGGCCGGCCTGGAGCCTCGCCACGTGGCGGTTCGACATCGGCCAGTAGCCGAACAGCCGCATCCCTTCGGGGGCGTCGGGGGCGCGGGACGTCACCACCCGCGCAAAGCCCCAGGCCGGAACGCGGCCCCACGCGCCGGGCGCCGGAAAGAACTTCCAGTAGCCCAGCCCGTCCCCCACCGCGGCGTAGGTGACGTTGTTGGCGGTGAGCGCGAAGCTCTCCACCTCCAGCAGCGCCTCGCCCTCGGCGAGGTCGCGCGCCGTCGCCTCGGCCGGAACGATGCGCGTGCGGCGCAGGTCCTCGCGGACGACCTGCATGTCCCAGGCGGCCATCCTTCGCCTCTCCCTTTGTTGCGGTGGAACGCTAGCAGATCGGCGTTACGCGGGAACCCAGTTGCCGTGGAAGCCGAACGGCGCCCGGCGGGGCAGCGCGGCGGTGGCGATCGGGCCGCTCGCCACGTTCTGGGCCTCGAACACCAGGAAGTCGCTGCGGTCCTCGGCGCCCCGGTAGACCACCGCCGTCAGCCAGCCGTCACCCTCCGGCGCGTCGGCATGGCGCGGGGTGAACACCGGCTCCGAAACGAAGTCGCCGGCCGGCGCCTCCCAGACCTGCCGGCGGCCGGTCTGGAGGTCGTAGTGGGCGATGCCGTTCATCTTGATGGTGTCGGTCCCGCGCGTGTCGGCGGCGATCCAGCCGTGGCGGTAGGACAGGCCCGCGCGCCGCTCGCTGCGGATCGGCCCGAAATTGCCTCGCAGATAGGGATTGGTCGTCACCTCGCCGTCCATGCCGCCGCCGCCTCATTTTGCGCGGGAAAGGCTTACGGTGTAAATTTTATGGCGTAACGGCGTTACCCTGGCAACTTGCGCCGCGTGAAAAGAATCGTGATGGCATGCCCCGCACCCTGACCGAAGCCGACGTCGCCGAATTCCGCGAGCGCCTGTGCGAGGCGGCCGAGCGGCTGTTCGTCGAGCGCGGCCCCGAGGCGGTGACCATGCGCCAGCTGGCCGGCGCGCTGGGCGTCAGCCCGATGACCCCCTACCGCTACTTCCGCGACAAGGACGACATCCTGGCGGCGGTGCGGGCCGCGGCTTACGACCGCTTCGCTCAGGCGCTGGAGGCGGCTCATGCCGAACCGGGCGACGCCCGCGCCAAGGGCGCGCGGGTAGCCGAGGCCTACCTCGACTTCGCCTTCTCAAATCCGCAGACCTACAAGCTGATGTTCGACCTGCATCAGCCGAACGAGCACGATTATCCGGACCTGAAGCGCGCGTCCGAGCGGGCCCGGCGGACCATGACCGACTACGTGCGGGGCCTGGTCGAGGCCGGGGTGCTGGCCGGCGACCCGGATGAGATCGGGGCGATGTTCTGGGCCGCGACCCACGGGGTGGTGGTGCTGGCCCTGGCCGGCAGGCTCGGCCGCGAGACCGATCCGCGCAAGCTCGCCTCCAGTCTCAGTCGCGCCCTGTCGCGGGGCCTGCGCCCGCACTGAGCCGGCGTCGGCCCGGCCTTGACGCGCGCGGGGTCAACCGCGCCATCTGTGCGGCAGGGAGGGCCCAATGTCAGAGCCGAAGCCGTTTACCGTCGATTGGTCCGCCGCCGAGGTGGAGAAGGTGCTCCAGCAGGTCAGGGCCTACCCCTGGCCGCCCGCCCCGGAGGTGGAAAACGGCTGGGCCTACGGCTGCGACGCCGGCTACCTGCGCGACTTTTGCCGCCACTGGACCGGGTCCTACGACTGGAAGGCGGCCATCGCCGAGCTCAACCGCTTCCCGCAGTTCACCGCGCGGGTGGAAGACTACGACCTGCACTTCCTGCACGTGGTCGGCGAGGCCGGCGGCAAGCGGCCGCTCCTGCTTTCGCACGGCTGGCCGGGCTCGCACTACGAGTTCTGGCGCGCCATCGAGCCGCTGGCCTTCCCCTCGCGCTTCGGGGGCGATGCGGCCGACGCCTTTGACCTGGTGATCCCCTCGCTGCCGGGCTTCGGCTTCTCGTCCAAGCCCACACGCCCGATCGGCCAGCGAACCACCGCGCGGTTGTTCAACACCCTGATGACGCAGGTGCTGGGCTACCGTTCCTATCTCGCGCAGGGCGGCGACTGGGGCGCGCTGGTCACGTCCTGGCTGGGCCGCGAGCACGGCGCCAGCGTGCGGGCCATCCACCTGAACATGCTGGGCTTCCGCCCCCACGGCGGGCCGCAGACGCCGGACGAGGTCGCCTGGGCCCAGCACCAGGGGGCGATGATGGACGTGCTGGGGGCCTACTTCCGCCTGCAGTCCTCCAAGCCGCAGTCGCTGGCCTGGCTGGGGGCCGGCAACCCGGTCGGCCAGGCCGCCTGGATCCTCGAACGGTTCTACGACTGGACCGACATGACCGGGCGCAGCCTTGACGATGCCTTCGGTCGCGACCGGCTGCTGACCAACGTGATGATCTATGTGATGACCGGCAGCTTCACGACCGGCGCCTGGTACTACCGCGGCCTGCTGGAAG
>JAQVDF010000087.1 GCA_028698405.1 Phenylobacterium sp.
CCGATCTATGCTAGGCTTCGAGACCCTGACGCTGGCCCCCATCGACCGCCGCCTGATCGTCCGCGAAATGCTGACCGAGCAGGAACGCGCGCAGATGGACGACTACCACGCCCGAGTCCTCGCCGTCGTCGGCCCGCAGGTCGAAGCCGAGGTCCGCGCCTGGCTCGAAGAGGCCTGCGCGCCGCTTTAGGCTATCAGCCCGCCATCCCGGATCGGCCTGCCGCCGTCCGGGATGACGATCCTTCTCCCGCTCATCCCGGCAGCGGTGGGGCGCACTACGCCATCTCCGCCACCGCCCCACGAGCCTTGGCCATCAGCTCGGCCATGTTCGCGCGCGCCGGCCCTGCGGCCTCGCGATGGCGGGCGAGGATAGCCAGGCGCTCGGGCGTCGGTTCGCGCGCGGCACGCGCGATCAGGCCGGTGAAGCGGTCGAGCCGTGAGCCGGCGAGCCAGGCCTGCAGATCCGGCGAGGCCGCCCAGGCTCTGCGGTTGGCCGCGTCCTCCAGGTGCATGCGCAGCCAGTCGATCGGCTCGTCGGGCGGCGGCACGGGACGGCATAGGGCGTTCTTCGCCGCATCGTCCGGCTGGCTCGCCTCCACGTGAGCCACGAAGGCCGCGCTGAAGCAGGGCTGGCAGCGGCGCACGTACTGCAGGGTGATCCGCCCGGGCGCGAACACCGGCCGCGGCGGCCGCCGGGGAATGCCGTCAGCCGTGCAGTTCACATAGGTCCAGGCGGGCGAAGACCGAACCGCGCCGCGCTCGAGCACGATCCGGCCCGGCTCGAGGGCCGTGACGCGCCCCAGCCGCACCACCGCCTCGACCCGGCGCAGCATGGCCAGTTCCGGCGCGCTGACGATGGCGCAGCGGTACATCGTCGGCGTCACGGACCGGTCGATCCGCACCATGAGGCCGGCGGCCTCCAGGCGGCGGAACAGGTCGTCGGGCGAGGATGCGTCCCGCGCCGCCTGCAGCTCGCCCGCCAGCGCGCCCATGGTCCGCTCGAAGGTGCCGAACGCCGGCTGGAGGTTCTCACGCGGCAGCAGCCAGGAATCCCGCGGCCGGACCCAGACGATGCGATCGGCCGGAACGCCGCCCTCCAGAAGCCGCACGACGCAGTCCATCGCGGTCTTGCCGCCGCCCAGGATCACATAGCCTTCGGCCGGCCGGCTCAGGTCGGCCAGCGCGTGCGGCGGGACGAGACGGACTCCCTCGTCCACGCGGAACTGCGGCGGCTCGGACAGCGGCAGGCGGGTGTCGGCGAATGCGGCGTCCACCAGCTTCCTCCGCACCACGACGGGCGTCTCGTCGCCGGTGGCGCGTGAGACGGCGATCCCACCGCGCCAGTCCGTCGCCGGAAGCCAGCGCACCCGGCCGCTTGGCAGGAAACGCTCGCGCATGAGGCGGTGGTAGTAGGCCAGCACCTCGCGGCCCGATGCCTGCTCCAGCAGGCCGCGGTTGATGCCGTGCGCCGCCAGCCGCTCGGACCCCAGCGCCCGCGACTCCACGCCGTAGAGCACAGAGGGGCCGTGCAGGCGCACGAAGGGATAGGCGTCGTTCCAATGCCCACCGGGTTCTGCGCGGCGGTCGACCATGGCGATGGTCGCACGAGTTTCGGTCAGCAGGGTGTCGGCGAAGGCCATGCCTGCGGCCCCCGCCCCCACGATCACATAGTCGGTCTCGATCCGGTCCATTTCGGTCTCCAGGCGCCTTTCAGCGGCGCGGGAGGGACCATGGCGACGGAAGGACCGCGCCGCTTGCAGGCCGGCTGGAGCTTTCCTGGAGAAATCAGGCCGCCGCCTGATGGGCGGGGGCGGCAGGAGCGGCCGGCGCCGCGCCTCGCCGGCGGGCCAGCAGCTCGGCGCGCATGCGGGCGACGTCGGCGTCCACCTCGCGCAGCATCGCCTGGAAACGCGCGTCGGACCTGAGCGGGGCCAGCATCGGGTAGGCGTCGAGCCGCAGGAACAGGTCGAGGTCGTAGAGGGTGCGGTAGCCGGCGTCGATCGCCGCCCGCAGCTCGGCCAGAGCCCGCTCCTTCTCGCCCAGCATGACGAAGGCCTTCACCCGGGCGATCCGCTTGGGATGCGACTGCCACACGCCCGGCTTCGGCTCGGTGGCGCGCAGCAGCGCCTCCAGGATGCGCCGTGACTGCCCCTTGTCGCCGGTCTGCTCGATGATCCAGGCCGCGCTCGCCGCGTCGTTGCCGAGGCTGGCCGAGACCACCGGCTCGGGTTCGAACAGCTCGGGCAATATGATCAGCAGCTGCCGGCGGGCGAAGTCGAAGTCGCCGGACAGCGCCGCCGCCGACAGGCCGATGGCGTGCCATAGCGGATCCGGCTCGGGCTCGTTCAGGAGCCGGAGGCTGTGGTCGTAGAGCGCCCGATACCGGCCCTGGGTGATCAGCTTGGCTGCGTTGGCCACCTCGCGCGCGGCCTTGGACGAGTTCAGCCGGTCGAGGACGGCGTTCATGTCCTCGCGCATTCCTAGGTTCAGGTAGAGGTAGGCGAGCTGCAGGTCCGCCGAGGGATCGGTGCCCGGCTTGGCGGCGGCCAGCAGCAGCGGCTCGGCCTCATCCAGCTTGCCCTGCACGATCAGCACGTCGGCGAGGTTCTGCTTGGGGTCGATGAAGTCGGGGAACAGCTCGACCACCGTGCGGTACTGCTGCTCGGCTCCGGCGAAGTCGCCGGTCGCGGCCAGCGCCTCGGCCAGGAAGCTCTGGGCAATGCGGTCGAGCGGATCGATGGCCAGCGCCCGGCGCAGGTAGGTGATCGCCTGGGTCGGCTGGCTGACGGCGATGTCGGCCCCGTAGATGCTCAGCGCCTCGGGATTGCGCGGCTCCAGGTCGGCCGCCTTCTTGAAGGCCTCGGTGGCGATGCCCTCGCAGCTCTGGCAGCTGGCCCGGATGGCCCTGATCCGATTGACCCACCCGCGGGCGATGTAGGCGTTGGCGTTGGCCGGATCGAGCTCCAGCGCCTTGGCGATCGCGGCTTCGGCGTCACGGACCGTGGGCATGAAGTCGCCCTGCAGGTGGTGCTGCGCCAGCAGCGCCGCAGCCTGGGCGAAGCCGGCATAGCCCTCCGGGTTCTCCGGCTCCATTTCGATCAGCCGCTGGAAGCCGTCGCGGGCGGCGGTGAGCTGGGTCAGGCCCAGGTTTCGCAGCTGCGCCCTGGAGGTCAGCTCGAGCCGGTAGGCCTCGGGGTCGCGCCGGCGCGCCTGCCGGCGGTCGTCGGTGTCGAGCTCGGCCTTCAACGCCTCGGCGACCGCCTCGGCGATCTCCGTCTGGATGACGAAGGCGTCCTTCATGTCGCGGTCGAAGGTCTCGCTCCACAGGTGGAAGCCGTCGGAGACCTTGATGAGCTGGGCGGTGACCCGCAGGCGGTCGCCGTCATGGCGCACGCTGCCCTCGACGACGTGCGCCACGCCCAGCTTGCGGCCGATCTCGCGCAGGTCCTCGTTGCGCCCTTTGAAGTAGAACGCCGAGGTGCGGCCGGCCACCTTCAGCTCCTCGACCTTGGCGAGGGAGTTGATCACCTCCTCGGTCAGGCCGTCGGCGAAATACTCGGTCTCGGGTTTGGTCGAGAAGCTGGCGAACGGCAGCACCGCCACCGACTTGTCCTCGAACGGAAGGAGCGGCACGCGCGCGCCGCCACCGAACACGCCGGTGACCTGCAGCAGGCTGATCACCAGCACCGCGCCGATGGCCGCCAGCAACGCTCCGTCGAACCAGCTGAACTTCGGCGCCGGCTCGCCGTCCTCGGACAACGCCTCGGTGCGGCGGATCGCGCCGTCCGGGCCGCGCTCGAAGGCCCAGGCGATGATCATGGCGATGGGCAGCCCCAGCGCCAGCATCACCAGCATCAGCTGGGGGACCCACTTCGGGAATCCCATCGTCTCGAAGATCGTCTTGGCGATGCCGAACAACGCCCAAGACGTCACGAGATAGACGCCACCCACGCGGATGACGTTTCGTCGTTTCAGCTCGCTGAGGAACCGTCCAGCCAAGCCCCCGCCCCTCCCGAGAACAGCACTATGCCGCAACCGTGCCGGGCGCCAATGATTTCGATACCAATCAGCCTGCGACGAGCGCCAGCCACTCGTCCTCGGTGAGCACCTGGATGCCCAGCTCGGTCGCCGTCTTCAGCTTCGAGCCGGCCCCCGGGCCCGCCACCACCAGGTCGGTCTTGCGCGACACCGACGAGGCGACCTTGGCCCCCAGGCTCTCGGCCTGGGCCTTGGCCTCGTCGCGGGTCATCCGCTCCAGCGATCCGGTGAACACCACCGTCTTGCCCGCCACGGGCGTGTCGCTCTTCGGCTTTTCGGTGTCGAGGATGGTGAGCTCGGCCACCAGGTTGCGCACCATGCGCCGGTTGTGGTCCTCGGCGAAGTAGGCGGCGGCCGCGTCGATCACCGCCTGGCCGATCTGGTCCATGGCGTCCAGTTCCTCGACCGCGGCCGGGTCGCGGGCGGCGACCTTGTCCATGGCCTCCAGGAAGTGGGCCGCCGAGCCGTAGCCGCGGGCCATCACCACCGCGGTCGTCTCGCCGATGTGGCGGATGCCGAGGCCGTAGATGAAGCGGTCGAGCGGGATGGTGCGCCTCGCCTCGATGCCGGCCACGAGGTTCCGCACGCTGGTCTCGCCGTAGCCCTCGGCGGCGCGCAGCTCGGCGAGCCTGTCCTCGTCGCGGGCCAGCCGGAAGATGTCGGCCGGCTCCTGGATCCAGCCGCGCTGGACGAAGGCGGTGAGCTGCTTCTCGCCCAGGCCCTCGATGTCGAAGGCGCGGCGGGACACGAAGTGGCGCAGGTGGGCCAGCTTCTGGAACGGGCAGGCGAACTCGCCGGTGCAGCGGCGCACCACCGTCTCCGCGCCCGAGGCCGTGGTCTCGCGCGCCACCGGCGTCTGCAGCGGGCACGGGCAGCGGCTCGGGAAGACGTAGGGCTCGGCGCCGGGCGGCCGCTCCTCCGGCACGACGCCGAGGATCTGCGGGATCACGTCGCCGGCCCGCTGCAGGATCACCGTGTCTCCGATCCGCACGTCCTTGCGGGCGATCTCGTCGGCGTTGTGCAGAGTGGCGTTGACCACCACCACACCGCCCACCGTCACCGGCTTCAGCCGCGCGACGGGTGTCAGCGCGCCGGTGCGGCCGACCTGGATGTCGATCGCCTCCAGGATGGTGCGCGCCTGTTCGGCGGGGAACTTGCGGGCGATGGCCCAGCGCGGCGAGCGGGAGACGAAGCCCAGCCGCTGCTGCCAGTCCAGCCGGTCGACCTTGTAGACGACGCCGTCGATGTCGTAGCCGAGCTTCGGGCGGACGGCCTCCATCTCCCGATACGCGGCCAGCAGCCACCCCGGGCCCTCGACGCGGCGGGTCTCCGGCGTGATGCGGAACCCCCAGGCCTTCAGCTTTTGCAGCGCCTCCCACTGGGTCTCGGCGAACGGACTGGAGACATAGCCCCAGGCGTAGGCGAAGAAGCGCAGGGGACGCGCGGCGGTCACCTTGGGATCGATCTGGCGCAGCGAGCCGGAGGCGGCATTGCGCGGGTTGGCGTAGGTGCGCTGGCCGGCCGCCGCGGCGGAAGCGTTGAGAGCCGCGAACTCCTCGTGGCCGAGGAAGACCTCGCCGCGGATCTCGATCACCTCGGGCCAGCCCTCGCCCACCAGGCGCTTGGGAATCTCCTTCAGCGTGGCGAGGTTGGCGGTGACGTCCTCGCCCACCCGTCCGTCGCCACGGGTCGCGCCGCGCACGAACACGCCGCGCTCGTAGCGCAGCGATGCCGACAGGCCGTCGATCTTCGGCTCGGCGGTGAAGAAGACCGGCTCCTCGAGCCTGAGGAACCGGCGCACCCGGGCCTCGAACTCCAGCGCCTCCTCGTCGGAGAAGGCGTTGTCCAGCGAGAGCATCGGCACGCCGTGCTCGACGGGGGCGAACTGCTCGGACCTGGCGGCGCCGACCCGCAGGCTCGGCGAATTGTCCCGGATCAGGTGCGGGAAGGCCGCCTCGAGCTCGGCGTTCCGCAGCTTCAGCGCGTCGTACTCGGCGTCCGAGATGGTCGGCGCCTCGTCCTGGTAGTAGCGGATGTCGTGCTGGGCGATCTCGTCGGCGAGCCTCGTCAGCTCCTCGACGGCCACGGCTTCGGTGAGTTCGGCGACCGGCTTCTGACTCATCGCCAAGGTTTTAGCGGAGCCCCGGGCCGGGGGCAGCAATTCGTTCCTTCCCTCCCCCTTGGAGAGGGCCCTTACGCCGTCATCAGCGCCCGGGCGGCGGCGCGGGCGGCGTCGGTGACCTGGGCGCCGGCGAGCATGCGGGCGATCTCCTCCTCGCGCTCGGCGGGCGAGAGGGTCTCGACGGCGGTGCGCAGGCGCTCGCCCTCCCCGGCCTTGGTGATGCGCCAGTGGGCCTCGGCGCGGGCGGCGACCTGCGGGCTGTGGGTCACCACCAGCACCTGGGCGCTGGCGGCCAGCCGCTTGAGCCGAAGACCGACGGCGTCGGCGACGGCCCCACCGACGCCCTGGTCCACCTCGTCGAAAATCATCAGGGGCTGCACGCCTCCGCCGCGGACGGCCAGCGCCGCCTTCAGGGCCAGGGCGAGCCTCGCCAGCTCACCGCCCGAGGCGATGGCCCCTAGCGGCCCGAAGGGCGCGCCGGGGATGGTGGCGATCTCGAACGCCACCTGGTCGACGCCGGTCGGCCCCTCGCGACCGGAGGGCTCGACGCGGACCCGAAAGCGGGCCTTCTCCAGCTTCAGCGGGGAAAGTTCGGACAGCACCGCCTCGGCGAGCTTCTCGCCGGCCCGTTGGCGCAGTTCGGACAGCTTGGCCGCCTCGGTGCGATAGGCGGCCTCGATGGCCGCGACGTCCGCCTCGGCGGCCTTCAGTTCGTCCTCGGAGGATTCGATCGCCCGCAGCTGCTCGGCGAAGCGGGCGCGCAGGCCCGGCAACTCCTCGACCGAGACATTGAGCTTGCGGGCCATGCCGCGCAGCGCGAACAGCCGCTCCTCGGCCGTCTCGAGCTGGTCGGGGCGGAAATCGAAGGCGTCTGCGGCGGAGTCGATCGCCGCCTCGGCCTCCTGCGCCTCCACAAGCGCCCGGTCGACCGCCTCGGCGGCGGCGGCGAGCCGGCGGACGGCGGCTCCGTCCTCGGCCGCGCCGGCGGCCAGGGCCCGCTCGATGGCCCGGGTCAGCGCCCTGTGGGCCGAGGCCAGCCTGCCGGCCAGGCCGTCGAATCCCTGCCGGGCGGAGGCG
>JAQVDF010000088.1 GCA_028698405.1 Phenylobacterium sp.
TTCCGGGCGCGAGAGGGCGCCATACTTGGCCGCGTTGGTGGCGAGCTCGTGCAGGGCCATGGCCACCGACTGCGCCGCCTGGGGCCGCAACGCGACCGGCGGACCTTCGAGGCGCACGCGGCTCCCCTCCCCCAGTTGGAACGGGCGCAACTCCTCCTCGACCATCCGCCGCAGGTCGGCCCCCTCCCATCGCGCCTGGGAGAGGAGCTGGTGGGCGTGGGCCAGGGCCGAGATGCGCCCGGTGAGGATCTCCTTAAGCGCCGCCGCGTCGGGCGCGCGGGTCAGCGCCACGGTCGCCTGGACCACCGTCAGGAGGTTGTTGGCGCGGTGGTCCACCTCGCGGGCCAGAAGCTTCAGCCGCTCCTCCGCCTCCTTGCGCTCGGTGATGTCGATGACCACGCCGATGACCGCCAGCGGCGCGCCCTTGGCGCTGAAGCTGACTTCCGCGCGCAGCAGCAGCCAGCGCTGCTCGCCGTTCGGCCAGACATAGCGGAACTCGGTCTCGAAAAAGCTGTCCCCGCGCTTCAGGGCCGCCTGCACCTGCGACTGGATGCGGGCCAACTCGCCCGGCGCATAGCGTTCGCGGATGTCCTCCAGGGTCGGTCGGGCGTCTTCCGGAAAGCCGAGCACCCGGTTGAGTTCGGGCGTGCGCAGGAATTCCTCGGTCTCGGAATCGATCGTCCACACGGCCATGCGGCCGGCGTCGATGGCCAAGGTCAGCCGGCGGCGCGAGCGGCGCAGCTCCTTCTCGATGCGCTTCTGTTCGGTGACGTCCTCGAGCGTGCCGACGTAGCGCACCGCCTTCGGCCCGCCCGCTCCCTCGGCGAAGATCGCCACGCCATGCGCCCGGACCCAGCGGACCTCTCCGTCGGGGCGGACGATGCGGTATTCGTAGACCACCTTCTCGCGGACAGCCGGGTCCAACGCCCGATCGGTCTGGGCCCGGGTCCTGGCCTGGTCCTGCCGGTGGGTGATGGCGGCGATCGACTCGCGGCTGATCTGCTGGCTTGGCGGCAGACCGTAGATGGCCCGGGCGCGATCGGAATGGACCATCTCGCCGGTCTCGAGATCCCAATCCCAGATGCCGACGCGCGCCGCGGACGCCGCCAGCGCCAGCCGGCCCTCGGATTCCTTCAGCGCCGCGTCCTGCGAGCGGCGGGCGGTGACGTCCTCCTGTACGCAGAGCCAGTGGGGCCTGCCATCCATCTCCACCTGGGTGATGCGCGCGCGGGTGACGAACTCGGCGCCGTCGGCGCGGCGGTTGCGCCGCTCGCCGCGCCACTCGCCGACGCCCTCGAGCACGGCGGCGATCTCGCCCAGCAGCCGAGCGCTTTCCTCGGGCGAGCCGGCGTGCTGGTCGCCGAGACGGCGACCAACGAGCCCGCCGGGACCGTAGCCATACAACCGGTCCTCCGCCGGGTTGGCATAGACGATGACACCGTCGCCCGTCGCCAGACTGACGCCCTCGTTCATGCTTTCCAGCAACCGGCGGCAGAAGGCGTCGTCGAAGTTGAGCGGCGCGACGATGTTCATCGGGCCTGCGTCGTCATGGCGCCCCCATCCTGCCCCCCGAGGTTTGATAGCGAAGGGCGGCGGGACGCGCCAGCACGCAACGGCGCGCCCGCAACCGGAACGGCCGCGTGAATCCCTTTCGCGCAGGCCGCGTTCAGGTTCGCAGAGCCCAGGAGTTTTCGCCGAATGACAGCCGCTTCCAGCTTCTGCGCCTTCGCCGTGCATGACGGCCGGGCGCACGGCCACGCCGTCGAGGCGGAGAGCTTCGCCGACGCGGCGCTGCAGTTCGTGGAGGTCTGGCATCCGGAGCCCGACGAGGGCGAAGCGGTGCGCATCGTCGTCCGCGACCAGGCGAGCGGCGAGGAGCAGTGTTTCGTGGTCGAGCTGGGCCTCGCCGACGTGCAGCCCTGCGAGGCAGGCCGACTGGCGAGCTGAGCCGGTAACGATTGCGGCAATATCTTGCCCTCGGGCGCCACGAGTTCGCCTACGACTCGGGCGAGCCGTCATGGTGTAGCAGTGGGAGGTGTCGCCGTGACGGATGCGACTTACGTTTCGTTCGTGCCGCGGTCCAAGCGGGCCAAACTGCGGCAGATCCTGACCAGCGAGGACACCGGCCCGGTGCGCTGGACTGAAAAGCGCGGCCTGCTGGTCAGCGAGTTCGCCTTCTCGGGGCCCGCGGCTCTGGTCCGCAAGGTCCATGCGCAGGTGACGTCCTGGATCGCGCGGGACTGAGGCGCGGCCCGAGGCGGCGCAGCAGGCGCCGCCTCAGTCTTCCCACGATGCCCTAGCCCGCCGCGGCGGCGGCTCCGCGGGCGGCGGCGCCCTCCAGGCGGCCTTCCCGCGCGGCGATCCGCCGGTAGGTGGCCAGCGCCTGCCCCACCACCTGGTCCATGTTGTAGTAGCGGTAGGTCGCCAGCCGCCCGACGAAGGTCACCTCGGGCGCATCGAGCGCCAACGCCTCGTAGCGCTTGTAGAGCGCCTGGTTCTCCGGCCGCGGCACCGGGTAGTAGGGATCGCCTTCGGCGGCAGGGTATTCGTAGGTGACCGTGGTGCGCGGGTTCACCTGGCCAGTCATGTGCTTGTATTCGCTGATCCGGGTGTAGGGCACGGACTCGTCCGGATAGTTCACGGTCCCGACCCGCTGGAACCAGGGCTGCTCCAGCGTCTCGTGCCGGAAGCGCAGGCTGCGGTAGGGCAACGGCCCGTAACGGTGGCCGAAATACTCGTCGATCGGGCCGGTGTAGATCAGCCGGTCGTAGGCGGCCTCATCCGACACGTCGTCGAAGTCGACGCCCGTCTCAACGGTGATCAGCGGGTGGTCGAGCATGTTCTCGAACATCCGCGTGTAGCCGTCGGCCGGCATGGCCTGGAACTTGTCGGTGAAGTAGCGGTCGTCGGTATTGGTGCGGGTGGGCACCCGGGCGGTCACCGACTTGTCGAGCTCCGACGGGTCCATGGCCCACTGCTTGCGCGTGTAGCCGCGGAAGAAGGTCTCGTAGAGTTCGCGGCCGACCTTGGAGACGACCACGTCCTCGCTGGTGCGGATCTTCTCCACCGGCTCTGCCCGGCTCTCCAGGAAGGCCTCGGCATCGGCCTCGGTGGCCAGGTTCAGGCCGTAGAGCGCGTTGAGCGTGGTGCGGTTGATCGGCATGGGCGCCAGCAGGCCGTCCCGCACCGAGGCCAGCACCCGGTGCTCGTAGGGCCGCCAGCGGGTGAAGTGCGACAGGTAGCCGGCGACCTCGTCGGAATTTGTGTGGAAGATGTGCGGGCCGTAACGGTGCATCAGCACCCCGGCCGCGTCCTTCTCGTCGTAGGCGTTGCCGCCGATGTGCTCGCGGCGGTCGATCAGCAGCACCCGTTTGCCGAGGCCGCTGGCCAGCCGTTCGGCGAGCACCGAGCCGGCGTAGCCCGCGCCGACGATCAGGTAGTCGTAGGGCCGCCGCCGCCCGGCGGTGCGGACGACCGGCGCCGGAATGGTCTTGGCCAGAACGGCCGCCGCCTCGCTCTCGCGGCGCGTGAAGACCTCGCCGATCAGACCGTTCATCCGCTGGAAGGTCTCGTCCCAGGACAGCTGCGCCAGCGCCCGGTCGACCTCCTCCAGCCAGACCCGATCCGAGCGGGCCAGCGCCAGCGCCTCGTCGCAGGCGGCCACGAAGGCCTCGGCGGTGTCGGCGATCTTCACGGCCTGCAGATCGCCGTAGTGGCGCAGGACGTCGACGATCGGAGTCGATACGACCGGCCGGCCGCCAGCCAGATATTCCGGCGTCTTGGTGGGGCTGATGAAGCGGGTCGACTCGTTGATCGCGAACGGCATCAGCGCCACGTCCCACGAGCCGAGGTAGGCCGGCAGTTCCTCGTAGCCCTTGCCGCCCAGGTAGTGGAGATTGTCGCGCCGGGGCAGGTCGGCCGGGTCGATCTTCACCACCGGCCCGACGATGGCGAGGCTCCACTCGGGCCGAGCGTCGGCGATGGCCGCCAGCAGGTCGAGGTCCATCCGCTCGTCGACCACGCCGTAGAAGCCGAAGCGCGGCCGGGGCAGCCCGGCGAGGTCGAGCGGTTCGGCCTCTCCGTCGCGGGCCCGGGCGAAGTGGGCGCGATCGACGCTCGACGGGAAGGGATGAATGTTGGGGTGCCGGTCGCGCTTGGCCTCGTAGAGGCTGTGGCCGCCGGTGAAGACGACGTCGGCGGCGGCGAACAGGTCGCGCTCACGGCCCGCCAGCTCCGGCGGCGCGAACTTGAAATTCGCCAGCTCGTCCATGCAGTCGTAGACGGTGCAGGCCGCATCCAGGTGGCCAGAGAAGCCCAGCATCATCGGCGTGTAGTACCAGCGGATCAGGTCGCCCGGGTGAGCGGCCAGCAGGTTGTCGAGCAGGCGCCGCTGGGCCGCCTCGCGCTCGGCGCCCGAGAGGCCGTCCGGCAGCACCGGCGTGGCCACCAGCACCCCGCTTTGCGGGCAGGGCCTCACGTCGAGGGCGGGAACCGGATCGATCCCGGTCACCGGCTCCTCCCAGAAGATCGCCCGCCGGCCGTCCTGGGCGAAGCGGGTCATCAGGTGCTGCGGCCTCTGGAACACGAAGTCCCACCGCAGGTGCGAGAAGCAGATCAGCGTCTGACGACCTCGACCGCGCACTGAGGGCTGAGCATCCCACGACGCAGCGCCATTGGCGCCTGGACCCCATTGCGTGTTCAAGGCCGGATTCCTTTGGACTTAAGTTGGACGACGACGCACCGACTTAACGTGCGGTGCAGACCAGGGTTCCCGAAGATCAATCCACTCTAGAAAGAAGTTTGGGACATGAACATCTTTTTGCACAATAGTTCGTCTTCCGCCCATCTAGGGCGCACAACACCTCCTTATCCTCTAAGAGAGGATATTGTTTCTTTATTGCCTTCCAGATTTACTTTTACGGATCGTCCGTATCGCTGATCGGCGTGCCAGCGGGCGGCGTCCTGAACGATCTGGTCCAGGGAGGACCGCACGGGGCTCCAGCCCAGCAGCGTCCGGGCGCGGGAGGGGTCGGCGACCAGGCCCGGCGGATCGCCCGCACGTCGGGCGCCGAGCGTGCGTGGGACCGGCCGACAGAGCGCGCGCTCCACCGCCTCGATCGCCTCCAGCACCGACCAGCCGCGTCCCGTGCCGACGTTGACCGCCTCGAAGGCGCCGGCGGGCAGCTCGACGTCCAGCGCCGCGACGTGGGCGGCGGCCAGGTCCGTCACATGAATGTAGTCGCGCAGGCAGGACCCGTCCGGCGTCGGGAAGTCCTGGCCGAACACGGTCAGAGGCTTGCCTGTCCCCAGCGCGGCGGCGATGGCCAGCGGGATCAGGTGGGTCTCCGGATCGTGCGCCTCGCCGATCAGCCCGGAAGGATCTGCCCCGGCCGCGTTGAAGTAGCGCAGGGCGACGGCCGAAAGGCCGAAGGCGCGGCAGTAGGCGGCGATCATCCGCTCGCACGCCAACTTGGTGTCGCCGTAGGGACTGGTGGGGACGGTCGGCAGAGTCTCGGACAGCAGGTCTGCGGCGGCCAACCCTTCCGGCTGGCCGTAGACAGCGGCGCTGGAGGAGAAGACCAGGCGGTTCACGCCGCAGTCGCGCAGGGCGTCGAGCAGGCAGGCCGTCCCGCCCACATTGACGTCCCAGAACAGGTCCGGCCGCTCCACCGAGCGGCCCACCTCGATCAGGCTGGCGAAGTGGATGGCCTCGCGAATCCCGTGGGCGGCGATCGCCTCGCGCAGCGCCCGCCCGTCGCGGATGTCGCCGTGTACGAAGTCGCCCCAGCGCACCGCCGGGAGGAAGCCCGAGCGCAGGCTGTCGAACACCACCGGACGGTATCCCTGCTCGGCCAGGGCCTTGGCCGTGTGCGCGCCGATGTAGCCGGCTCCCCCGGTGACAAGCACCGCGCCCCTCGAAGCTTGTTGCATGAGCGGTTAATCGCTCCGCCGCTCATCAAGTTCCCGTGTCGGCAAGGCGACGCTTCCCCGCTCGACCAGCGGTTGGGAACGAATGTCCTCATGCCATCCTTAGTCAGCCTGGCGGAGACTTCGGGAGGCCGGGACATCCCATGTCCGAACTGGAGCTGTGGGGCGGTCACGAGTGCACCGTGAACCGCCTCGGCGAGACCTACTACGACCAGACCCGCCGCAGCGGTCATCACGAGCGCATCGGCGACCTCGACCTGTTCGCCGGCCTGGGCCTCGAGGCGCTGCGCTATCCGGTGCTTTGGGAACGCGTCGCCCCGCGCCGCGGCCGCTTCGACTGGGCCTGGAGCGACGAACGGCTCGCCCGCATCAAGGCGCTGAACCTGCGGCCGATCGTGGGCCTGGTGCACCACGGCGGCGGACCCGCCTACACCAGCCTGCTGGACGAAGGGTTCGCCACCGGCCTTGCCGACTACGCCCGCGCGGTCGCCGAACGCTACCCCTGGGTGCGCGACTGGACGCCGGTGAACGAGCCGCTGACTACCGCCCGCTTCGCCTGCCTCTACGGCCACTGGCATCCGCACCGGCAGGACGAACAGGCCTTTTGGACGGCGCTGGTCAACCAGGTCGACGGCGTGCGTCTGGCCATGCGCGAGATCCGCGCGGTGAACCCGGAGGCGCGGCTGATCCAGACCGAGGACCTGGGGCGGACCTACTCCACCCGGCCGGTCGCCGACCAGGCGCAGTTCGACAACACCCGCCGCTGGATGACCTGGGACCTGCTGTGCGGGATGGTGACGTCGGAACATCCGCTTTGGCGGCGGCTGTGCGGCTTCGGCCTGCAGGCCAGGCTCGAGGCGATCGCCGAGGCCCCCTGCCCGCCCGACGTGATCGGGATCAACCACTACCTCACCAGCGACCGGTTCCTCGACCACCGCTGCGAGGACTACCCGCCGGATCGCTGCGGCGGGAACGGACGGATGCGCTACGCCGATGTCGAGGCCGTCCGCGTCGCCTTGCCCGCCCCCGGCGGGCTGGAGGGCGCGCTGGAGGAGGCCTGGGCCCGCTACGGCCGCACCCTGGCGGTCACCGAGGCGCACAACGGCTGCACCCGCGAGGAGCAGGTGCGCTGGCTGGCCGACGCCTGGGACACCGCCCTGCGGCTGCGGAACCGTGGCGCGCCCATCGAGGCGGTCACCGCCTGGGCGCTGCTCGGCTCCTACGACTGGAACAGCCTCCTGACCCGCCGCATCGGCCACTA
>JAQVDF010000089.1 GCA_028698405.1 Phenylobacterium sp.
CGCGGCGCCTGCGACGGCGGCGAGCCGGATCGGCATCCCTGGGCCCCCTTGCAAAGCTCCAGGGTCTGCAACCCATGCCGGCCGGGGCGGTTCCCATGAAGCTGGTCCCGAAAGTCCGACGCCCATGCCTTCGACGCCCTCTCCGCATGCCGCGCTGGCGGCCGCCTCGGCCCTGCTGTTGACGGCGGCCTGCGCGCCGGAGCGGGCCCGCGACCCCTTCACGGCCGACGGGCGGATCATCGCCTTCAGCGGCGGCGACGCCGGCGCGAGCCGGGCCTGCTTTACCTGCCACGGCCTCGCCGGCGAGGGCGACGGGCGGGCCAGCCCCCGGCTCGCGGGCCTGCCGGCCGGCTATCTCGTGCGCCAGCTCGGCGACTACGCGGACGGCCGCCGGGCCGACAAGGTGATGCGGCAGATCGCCAAGGTACTCGATCACGACGCGCGGATGGCGGTGGCCGCCTACTACGCCGCCCTGCCGGCGCCGCCCCCGGCGCACGCACCGGCCGGCGCCGCGGACGCCGCGGCGGCGCGGCTCTACCTCGCGGGCGATCCCTCGCGCGGGTTGCCCGCCTGCGCGAGCTGCCACGGCGCGGCGGGGGAGGGGCGGGGGGATGCCAACCCGCCGCTCGCCGGCCAGCCGGTCGACTTCCTCGCCGAGCAGCTCCACCGTTGGCGGCGCAGCGAGCGGCGCAACGATCCGCAGAACGTGATGCTGACGATCAGCCGCCGCCTGACGCCTTCGGAGGTCGAACGGATTTCGCGATACGCCGCGGGGCTCTCGCCAACGACCGCTCCAGCCGGTGAATTCCAGGCAGCATCCCGCTGAGCACGTCGTCCCGGTCGACGATCTCGTGCTTCAGGGTCGCCCCGACGTGCATCGGGATCAGCGCCAGGACCAGCAGGATGAAGCCGAAGTGGGCCATTTCCGCCCAGGCCTCGATGGCCCAGCGGCGCTCCGGCGTCAGGTCCGCAAATGGCATGTGGGGCCACGGAACGAGGCCGGCCACCGACAGCGGCTGCTGAGGCGCGGTGGCCGACAGCATGGCCCAGCCGCTCAGGGGCAGGCCGAGAAGGGCGAAGTAGAAGGCGAAGTGGGTCAGATGGGCCGCCTGGCTCTGCCAGCCGGGCTTGTCCGCATCGTTGACCGGCCCCGGGATGATCATCCGCCAGACCATCCTCGCGAGGGTGACGACGAAGATCAGCAGACCGACCTGGACGTGCAGGGCGTAGGCCTCGACCTTCTCGGCCCCGACCGGCAGCCGCCCGGTGCGCCAGCCCCACCAGAGCTGGAAGACGATCAGCCCGGCAACCGTCCAGTGGAAGGCGACGCCCACCGGCGAGTAGCGGCGCTCGCGGGTGTGGCCATGGGCCCAGAGGCGCAACCGCCGGACGATCATGCGCGGGCGGGTCCGGCGTCGGGGGCCGACAGGCTGCGGCCGACCAGGGCCAGCGCCGCGGCGAGGTAGGCCAGCGCCATGGGCGCCCACATGATCAGCCCGGCCAGTTGCTGGTCGGACAGCGGCGTCAGGCCCCAGGCAGCCGGCGAGAGCAGATGCGGCGCGTAGAGCGGCTGGGCGGCGAAGGTGATCAGCGCACCGAGTAGTCCGGTGGCCATCATCACGGCCAGCAGCGCCCCCGCCGCGGCGAGCGGGCCAGCGGTCCGCACCGCCGCCCAGAAGGCGGCCGCCGAGCCGAGCAGGCTGACCTGCATCAGCCAGTAGGCGGCGTCGTTCGACAGCGCCCAGGTGTAGGGCCCCGGCGCATGCCACAGCCAGACGGCGACCACGTGCGCCGCGGCGACGGCCGCGAGCGGCAGAGGCCGGGCGCGCGGCGCGGCGAAGGCGAAGAGGGGCGCCGCGACGACGATCAGCAGCGCGTGGTGCGCCACCCTTGCCGAGAACAGCGCCGAGCTCAGCGCGCAGAGCGGACTGACGAAAGCGACGGCGAGCACCGTGAACGCCGCGGCCGCGGGCAGGTCGCGCCCGGCCCCGCCGCGCCGGCGATACGCCGCCCAGCCCGCCGCCGCCAGCGCCAGGAGCCCGATCAACACGGGGTCGGGATTCCATCGCGCGGCGAGCTCGGCCGGCGTCGGCGCCGGCCCGCAATAGGGATTCCAGATCGGCATGGCCAAGGCGGCTCCCCGTCTCCGCAAACCACAACAGCCGCGCCGCGCGTGGGTTCCGGTCACGCGTGGGAACATGGGGAGAGGAGCGGGGGCGGAGGGAACGCGCCGCCACGGTTCTTCTGTCGGGGAACCGACAGGCGGCGGCGGCTTTCAGGGCAGAGCCGGGAGAGAGGAGACCGCCGTGACCTGGGAGCATCGAGGCGCGAGAGGGGCCGCAGGGCTGTGGGCCCTGCGGATCGTGGCGGCGCTGTTGGGTCTGATCGGACTGGTGCTGGCCATCGGCGGCGCCTGGCTCGCCTTCATCGGAGGCTCGCCCTACTACCTGTTGGCAGGGCTCGGGCTGTGCGCCGCGGCCTTCTTCCTCTTCAAGGGCCGGGTGCTGGGGGTGGCGATATACGCCGCGGTCTTCGTGGCCACCCTATTCTGGGCGCTTTGGGAGGTCGGGCTGCACGGCTGGGCGCTGGTCCCGCGCGTCGTCGGCCCCCTGGTGCTGTTCTTCGTCGTGCTGGCGCTGGTTCCGGCGATCTCGGCCTCGCGCACGGCCAGGCAGCTGGCGCTCGGCGGACTGGTGGGCGCGCTGGCCCTGGTGATCGCCGGCGGGATCGGCGTCGCCATGTCGGCCCGCGCGCCGGAGCCGCGGCCGCTGCCGGCGGCGCAGCTGGCGATGACCGAGCCGTCCCTGTGGCCGGTCGGCGCCGACTGGCCGGCCTACGGCGGAACCTACAGCGCGCGTCGCTACTCGCCGCTGAGCCAGATCACCCCCGACAACGTGCGCCGGCTGGAGCGCGCCTGGGTCGCCCACACACGCGACCTGCCCAGCGAGCGGGCCAAGAACAAGTACGGGGCCGAAACCACGCCGCTGAAGGTCGGCGACGCCCTCTACCTCTGCTCGGCCAAGAACATCCTGATCTCGTTCGACCCGGCCACCGGGCGCGAGCGCTGGCGCTACGACCCCAAGGTCGCCGACGACTGGATTCCCTACACCGCAGCGTGCCGCGGCGTGGCCTACTACGCCGTGCCCGGCGCGGATCCGGCCGAGGCCTGCGCCTCGCGGATCATCGAGGGCACGCTGGACGGCCGGATCATCGCGGTGGACGCGCGCACGGGCGTTCCGTGCGCCGGCTTCGGCCGCAACGGCCAGGTGGACATCAAGCTGGGCATGGGCGCGGTCTTCCCAGGCATGGTCTCGATCACCTCGCCGCCGACCATCGTGCGCGGTGTGATCGTCACCGGCCATCAGGTGTTGGACGGGCAGCGCAACGACGCCCCCTCCGGCGTGATCCAGGGCTTCGACGCCGTCACCGGCGAGCAGCGCTGGGCGTGGGATCTGGGACGGGACGCCAGCGAGCCTGCGACGCCGGACGTCACCTACACCCGCGGCACGCCGAACATGTGGACCATCGCTTCGGGCGACGAGGCCCTCGGCCACGCCTACCTGCCGATGGGCAACTCGGCGGTGGACTACTGGAGCAGCGACCGCTCGGCGCAGGAGAACTTCTACGCCACCTCGCTGGTGGCGCTCGACGTGACCACCGGCCGTCCGGCCTGGCGCTTCCAGACCGTGCACATGGACGTGTGGGACTACGACCTCGGCTCGCAGGCCACGCTGGTCGACTTCCCGAGCCCGGCGGGGATGGTTCCGGCGCTGGTGCTGCCGTCCAAGCAGGGCGACATCTACGTGCTCGACCGGCGCACCGGCCGGCCGCTGACCGGCGTCGAGGAGCGGCCGGTCCCGCAAGGCGGCGTCGAACCGGCGCAGCGGACGAAGACCCAGCTCTTCTCACTCTATCACACGCTGGCCAGGCAGGAGCTGACCGAGAAGGACATGTGGGGCATGTCGCTGATCGATCAGATGGTCTGCCGGATCCAGTTCCGGCTGGCCGACTACCGCGGCATGTACACCCCACCCACCGCCGACCGGCGCTGGGTCCAGTATCCGGGCTACAACGGCGGCAGCGACAGGGGCGGGATCGCGGTCGACCCGGTGCGCGGCGTGATCGTCGCCAACTACAACGACATGCCCAACTACAACCGGCTGGTCCCGCGCGAGGAGGCCGACCGCAAAGGCTGGACGCCGCGCGACCAGGCCCGTGGCGGCGACCTCGGCGGCGGGGCGGAGGGTGCGGGCGATCCGCAGGCCGGCTCGCCCTACGCCGTGTCGGTGAACGCCGGCTGGCGCATGCCCTTCACCAAGCTGCTCTGCAAACAGCCGCCCTACGGCGGCATCCGCGCCATCGACCTAAGGACCGGCCGGACGATCTGGGACCGGCCGCTCGGCCAGGCCCGCCGCAACGGCCCCTTCGGCATTCCCTCCATGCTGCCGGTCGGCATCGGCACGCCGAACAACGGCGGGGCGGTGGTGACCGCGGGCGGGGTGATCTTCATCGCCGCGGCGACCGACAACCTGATCCGCGCCCTCGACCTGCGCACCGGCGAACTGCTCTGGAGCGACGTGCTCCCGGCCGGCGGCCAGGCCACGCCGATGACCTACGAGCACGGCGGCCGGCAGTATCTGGTGATCATGGCCGGCGGGCACCACTTCATGGAGACGCCGGTCGGCGATGAGGTGATCGCCTACGCGCTGCCCGGCTCCTGAACGCCGAGGTCGGCATCGTCGGCGGGGCCGCCGAGGAAGCCCTCGACGTAGAGCATCTTCACGGCCACGTAGGCGACCAGCGCCAGGGGCGTCGCGAACAGCACGCCGAGCGGACCCAGCAGCAGCCCCATCGCCAGGACCGCGAACAGCGTCAGGGCCATCGGCAGCTGGGCCATCTGGCGGAGCACCAGGGGGGTGATCAGGTTGGCTTCGATCTGCGCCGCGCCCAGGTAGACGATGCCCGCCCAGATGAAGGTGTCGGTTCCCTGGGTGAGGGCGATGGTCAGGCCCGGGAGGGCCGCGGCCATCGGCCCGACGACGGGCACGAACTGGCCGACGCCGGCCAGGAGGCCGAGGCCCAGCGGGGTGGGCACCCCGGCCAGCCACAGGCCGAGCGTGGTCGTCGCACCGACCAGCGCCATCGAGACGAGCTGGCCGAGCAGCCAGCGGCGCAGGGCGTGGTTCATCGTCGTCACCACCTCGCGGGCCCGCGGACGCGCCGACCGCGGGACGAGGCTGATCGCCCCCCTCAGATAGGTCTGCGGGTGGAAGGCGAGGTAGAGGCCGGCGAAGGCGACGATGATCGCCGAAGCGACGCCGGTGGCGAGGTCGGCGGTGAACTGCGGCGCGAGCCTGAGCAGCAGCTCGTCGGGCGCCTTGACCGCGTTCAGCTGGCCGAGCGCCAGCCGCCCCAGCGGGTCGGCGGCCATCGCCGTCTGGGCCTGCGCCCAGGCCCTGGGCAACAGCTCGGCCAGGGTGCGAAGCTGGTCGAGGGCTTCCCGGCCGAACGTCCAGACCCCGGCTGCGCTGGCCAGCATGATCGCCATCGTCACCGCGGTCAGGGCGATCGGGCGCGGCATCCGCAGCCGCGCCGCCAAGGGTTCGGACAGCGCATCCAGCAAGAGGGCGACGAGCACCGCGCCGAACGCCAGCAGCAGCACGTCGATCAGGGCCAGCACCAGGGCGGCCAGCGCCAGGATCAGCGCGATGGCGACCAGTCGGCGCGCCGCGCCGACGGGCAGGCGCCCGCGCCGGGGCTCACTGGGCGACCCGATGTGCGGCGCCTCGGCCATCGGCGGCCTATTCGGTCTCCAGGGTCTGCATGTAGGCCATCAGGGACTCGATCTCGTCCCAGTGGACCCGCAGCGGCGGCATCTCGGAGTGTTCGGTCTCGACCATGTCGGCCAGCTTCCGCTGCAGCGTGGTGGCCACGTAGCGGCGGTTGAGTTCGACGAAGGTCGGCGCGCCGGCCATGGGGCTCTCCTGACCGGCCTTCACCGCGTGACAGGAGGCGCAACGGGTCTCGGCGAAGGCGCGGCCGGCCTCGACGCTGGGCGCGCGCAGCGCGACCTCCTCGTCCGACGAGCCTGTCGCACAGGCGCCCGCAAGCAACAGCGCCGTGAAGCCCGCGGCGGCAAGGCGGAGAGGGCCGAGCCAGGCGGGACGTTGGTCGGTGGAGGCGGAATCGGTGCGAGTCACGGGCGTGGTTCTCCTGCTGCGCGAGCTTGGACTCTGGCGAGCCGCCGCGCAATTTCCGAAGCGCCCGCTACGTGGGGTTTGCTCCGATGGGACCGCCCGTCGGCGATCCGTTGGAGCCTTCCTAGACCCGCTCCCGCCTCAGGAAACGTCGGGTCCTTCCCCTAGAGGCCGCTACGTAGGCGGCGCCGTGGGCGGAGTGCGCCCCGCCCGTCGGCTCCAGGACCGGGGCCCGGTCCCGGAGCCTCGCGACGGTCAGGCCCGGCGCGGGATGGTGACCGGCAGGGACTCGTAGCCCTTCACGAAGGTCGAGTAGACCCGCTTGGGTTCGCCGGTGACGATGATTTCCGGGAACCGCTTGAGGATCTCTTCCCAGATGATGGTCAGCTGCAGCTCGGCCAGTCGGTTGCCCACGCAGCGGTGGATGCCGAAGCCGAAGGAGATGTGCTGGCGCGGACGCGGGCGGTCGATGATGTAGGCGTTCGGGTTCTCGATGACCTCGTCGTCGCGGTTGCCCGAGACGTACCACATGACGACCTTGTCGCCGGCCTTGATCTGCTTGCCGCCGAACTCGATGTCCTGGGTGGCGCGCCGGCGCATGTGGGCCAGCGGCGTTTGCCAGCGGATGGTCTCGGAAACCATCGACGGGATCAGCGAGGGGTTCTCGCGCAGCTTGTTGTACTGGTCGGGGTTCTGGTTCAGGGCCAGCACGGAGCCGGAGATGGTGTTGCGGGTGGTGTCGTTGCCGCCCACCGTCAGCAGCACGATGTTCCCGAAGTACTCGCGCGGCGACATGTCCTTGGTCGCCTCGCCGTGCGCCAGCATGGACACCAGGTCGTCGGACGGCGGCGCGTTCACCCGCTCGTTCCAGAGGTTGGTGAAGTAGGCGTGGTACTCCACGAAGATCTGCATCTTCTGTTCGACGCTGTCGATCAGGCCGGCGCCCGGCACGGCGGTGACCACGTCCGACCAAGATCGGAAGAGCAC
>JAQVDF010000090.1 GCA_028698405.1 Phenylobacterium sp.
CCCGCGAGGCGGCCGACGGTGCGCCAGCCTACCTCTACCACTTCTCCTATGTGGGCGGCCGCTTCCGGCCCTTCCTGACCACCGCGGCCCATGCGGCCGAGATCCAGTACGTGTTCGAATACTGGGGCCGGCGCACGCCGGAGTCGGCGATCACCGACGAGGACCGGGCGCTGGCCGGGCTGATGCACGCCTGCTGGACCGCCTTCGCCAAGACCGGCGTCCCGGCCTGCGAGGTCCCCTGGCCGGCCTACGCCCCGAATGAGGACGAACTGGTCGAGTTCGGCAGCGAGACGGGCCTGCGCGCTGGCTTCCGCGACGCCGAATTCGACGCCCAGGAGGCCGTGGCGCTCCCGACCCTGGCCTTGCCGACGAACTGATTCGCCCGTCGCGGCGTTTCCGGACTCTGGAAGTCGCGGAGACGTCTCATGGCCACCCGTCCGACCTGGCAGGGCTATCTGCGCCTGTCCCTGGTGAGCTGCCCGGTCGCGCTCTACACCGCCACCTCGCGGACCGGCGACGTCAGCTTCAACATGCTGCACAAGCAGACGCACAACCGCATCCGGATGATCCCCACCGATCCGGAGACCGGCCCCGTCGAGCGCAGCGACATCGTCAAGGGCTACGAGATCGAGAAGGGCCGCTACGTCGTCATCACCGACGAGGAGATCAAGAACGTCCGTCTCTCGACGACCAAGACGCTGGATATCGAACGGTTCGTCGACGAGGACGAGATCGACCGGCTCTACTGGAACGATCCCTACTTCCTCGCGCCCGACGGCGAGATGGCCGTGGAGGCCTTCACGGTGATCCGCGAGGCGATGGCCCGCTCGGGCAAGATCGCGCTCGGGCGCCTCGTCATGCACCAACGCGAGCGGCTGATGGCGCTGGAGCCGCGCGATCTGGGCATCCTCGCCTACAGCCTGCGTTCGAACCGGGAGGTGAAGAACCCGGCCGACGTATTCGACGACATCCCCGACGTGAAGCCCGACAAGGCGATGGTCGACATCGCCACCCAGATCATCAAGCAGCAGGCCGGGCCGTTCGATCCGTCCAAGTTCAACGACCGCTACGAGGAGGCGCTGCGCGCGCTGATCAAGGAAAAGGAGAAGGGCCACACGGTGGGCGTCGCCGAACAGCCGAAGGAGGCCGAAGTCATCGACCTCATGGAGGCCCTGCGCCGCAGCCTCGGCCAGAGCGGCGGCAAGGCTCCGGCCCGCAAGGCCTCGTCCGGCTCGACCCGCAAGGCCGCCGCCGAAAAGGCCGCCGATCCGCCCAAGATCGCCGCGTCCCAGCGCAAGCCCGCCGCCAAGAAGGCGCCGGCCAAGAAGCCCGCGGCCAAGAAGGCGCCCGCGCGAAAGAGCGCCTGAGTTCCCTCCCCTTCAGGAGGAGCGATCAGCCGGCCTTCTTCAGTTTTCTGATCGCGTCGGCGAGCGGGCGTTCGGCGTCGCAGTAGCCTTCCCAGCCGGTGGTCTTCTTGAGCAGCTTGGGCGCCGTGCGGACGGTGTAGGCCTTGGGGTCGAGACCGCGTTTGACGCGGCTCCAGGGGATGGGGAAGGACACCGTCGCCCCTTCGCGGGCGCGCGGGGAGAGCGGGGCGACCGCCGTCGACATGCGGTCGTTGCGCAAATAGTCCAGGAAGATCCGGCCGCCCCTCAGCTTCTTGCTCATGTTGACGACGTATCTGTCCGGATCGTCGGCGGCGACGCGCTCGCAGACCGTCTTGGCGAAGGCCTTGGCGGTGGGCCAGTCGAGCTTGGTGCGGGTCTTGGCGAGCGGGGTGACCACGTGCAGGCCCTTGCCGCCCGTGGTCTTGCAGAAGGCCGCGAGGCCGAGCGCCTCGAGCCGGGCCTTGATGTCGCGGGCCGCGCGGACGACCTCGTCGAACGGCACGTCCGGGCCGGGGTCGAGGTCGAACACCAGCCGGCCCGGGATTTCGGGCGCGAACGGCTGGCAGTTCCAGGGGTGGAACTCGACCGCGGCCACCTGGGCCAGGGCGATCAGCGCCTCGATGCGGTCGATCTGCATGTAGGGCTTGTGGTCGCCGAACACCCTCACTTCGGAGAGCAGGGCCGACGCGCCCTTGTGCGCGTGGCGCTGGAAGAACTGCTCTCCCTCGATCCCGTCGGGGGCGCGGATGATCGAGCAGGGCCGCCCCTTGATGTGCTCCATCATCCAGGGGCCGACCGCCTCGAGGTAGCGGGCTAGATCGAGCTTGGTGACGGGCGCCGTATCGCCGACGGCGTTGGGCCACAGCGCCTTGTCCGGCTTTGAGATGACGATGCCCGTGACCACCGGCTCGGCCTTGTCGCCGGCCTTGGCGGCGGGTTTCGACTTCGTCTTGGGCCTGGTGGCGACCTCGGGGTCGAAGTTCTCCACGGCGGCGGGGATTTCGGGCTCGACTTCGTCGGCCGGCTTGTCGGCGCGCAGGCCCTTGAAGGCGGCGTGGCGCACCTTGCCGTCGCCGGTGAAGCCGGCGAACTCGATCTCGGCGACCAGCTCGGGCCGGGCCCAGTGGACGTTGGCCTCCTTGCGGGGCGCGCCGGGGCCGGTGAACGGGCTCTTGTCGGCCTCCAGCGGGACGAGCTTGGGCAGCACGGCCTTGACCTTGTCGGCGCCGAAGCCGGTCCCGACCCGGCCGATGTAGACGAAGTGGCCGTCCTTGTGGGCGCCGACGAGCAGCGAGCGGAGCTGCCCCTTGTCGCCGGTCCAGCCGCCGATCACCACCTCATGCCCGCCGCGACACTTGGACTTCAGCCAGGTGTCGGAGCGGCCCGAGCGGTAGGGCGCGTCGGGGCGCTTGGAGACGATGCCTTCCAGGTGCATGCGGCAGGCGCTCTGCAGAACCGCCTCGCCGCCGGTCTCGAAGTGGTCGACGTAGCGGATGCGGGATTTCAGCTTCTTCTCGGCCGCCTCGAGCACCGCCTTCAGCCGCTGCTTCCGCTCGCGCAGCGGCAGCTCGCGCAGGTTCTCGCCCTCCAGGAACAGCAGGTCGAAGGCGTAGAACACCAGGTCCTGGGTGCGGCCCGATGACAGCGCCGCCTGCAGGCCGGGGAAATCCGGCGCGCCGTTCTCGTCGAGCGCCACCGCCTCGCCGTCGTAGAGGCCGCCGGGCAGGGCCGCGCCCGCGGCGGCGATCGACTTGAACTTATCGGTCCAGTCGAGGCCGGAGCGGGTCTTCAGCGTCGCCTTGCCGTTCTCGACCCGCAACTGCAGCCGGTATCCGTCGAACTTGATCTCGTGCGCCCAGCCGGAACCCGGCGGCGGACGGTCGACAGAGCGGGCCAGCTGCGGCGGCACGAACCCCGGCAAGGCCGCGGCCTTCAGCTTGGGCGGCGGCGGGGCGGCGAGGGCGGCGGCCTTGGGCGCTTCCGCCTCGCCGCGGTTGGAGTTCCAGACGTCGTCGGCCGGGCGCGCCTTGCGGCCCGTCGTCATGAACGGCTCGGGCCCCTTGCCGCGGCCGGCGGCGATCTCCTCCATAGTGCGGCCGGAGGCTACCGAGGTGTCGAATTCTTCGGCGATCTGGCCGGACTCGCCCTCGGCGGCGAACTCGTCGCGGTGCTTGATGAGCAGCCAGTTGTTCTTGGCGTTCCGGCTCTTCTCGCGGTCGTGCTTCATCCGCACCAGCACGAAGCCGCCCTTCAGCCGCTCGCCGGCCAGCACGATCTTGAAGTCGCCCTCGGCGAGCGCTTCGTGCGGGTCGGTCCCCGGCTCCGGCGCCCAGTAGCCGCGGTCCCACAGCATCACCGTGCCGCCGCCGTACTGGCCCTTGGGGATGGCGCCCTCGAAGTCGCCGTAGTCGAGGGGATGGTCCTCGACCTCGACCGCCAGGCGACGGTCGTGCGGGTCGAGCGAGGGGCCCTTGGTCACCGCCCAGGACTTGAACACCCCGTCGAGCTCGAGCCGGAAGTCGTAGTGCAGGCGGGTGGCCGCGTGCTTCTGGATGACGAACCGCAATCGTTTCGAGGGCGCGACCTTGGCCTCGCCCGAGGGCTCGGCGGTCTTGGCGAAGTCCCGCATCGCGCGGTACTTCGTGAGCTTCGGCGACGCCATCCGGCCCCTTTCCCGTGCGCCTCGGCGCACCTAGCTGGCGAGCGCGGTCCGTCGGGCGGTCAAGCCTTCCAGCGCGCCGACGAAGCTGTCGCGCCAGGCAGTGACGTCCTCGCGGCTCACGTTCTCGTAGAGAGCGCGCCAGCGGCGGATTCGCTCCGGCAGCTCCATCGCCATGGCCCGCTTCAGCGCTTCGGAGATCTCTTCGGGGCTGTTGGGGTTGACCAGCAGCGCCTCGCGCATCTGGTTCGCCGCCCCGGCGAAGCGCGACAGGATCAGCACGCCGGGGTTCTCCGGCTTCTGGGCGGCGACGAATTCCTTGGCGACCAGGTTCATCCCGTCGCGCAGCGGCGTCACCAGGCCGATACGGGCCGCGCGGTAGAGGCCGGCCAGCTCGTCGCGCCGGTAGTTGCGGTTGACGTAGCGGATCGGATTCCAGTCGAGGTCGGCGTACTCGCCGTTGATGCGGCCGGAGAGGGCGTCCAGCCGGGCGCGGATCTCCTGGTAGGCCTCCACGCCCTCGCGGCTGACCGGCGCCACCTGCAGGAAAAGCACCTCGCGGCGCAGGTCGGGGTAGTCCGCCAGGAACCGCTCGAAGCCCAGGAACCGTTCCTCCAGCCCCTTCGAGTAGTCCAGCCGGTCGACGCCGACGATCAGGCTGCGGAACACCGTGTGGGCGGCCATGATGTCGTGAGTGCGGCGGCCCCGGGGGGTGCGGACCAGGTCCTCGAACTCGGCGGCGTCGATGCCGATCGGGAAGGCGCCTACCGTCAGCGTTCGGCCGAAGGCGCGCAGCCGCCCGTCCGGAAGCCGTTCGCCGCCGGCCTCGGCGATCACGTACTCCTCGAAGGCTTGGAGATATTCCTCGGTCTGGAAGCCGACGAGATCGTAGTCGAACAGCGCCTGCACCAGCTGGCGGTGACGGGGCAGGGTGGAGACCAGCTGCCGGGCCGGCCAGGGCACGTGCAGGAAGAAGCCGATGCGGTTCTTCACGTCGAGCCGGCGCAGCTCCCGGCCCAGCGGGATCATGTGGTAGTCGTGAACCCAGATCAGGTCGTCCGGCTCGACCAGTGGCCGAAGGGTCTCGGCGAAGCGGTTGTTGACCCGCTCGTAGCCCTCGCCGAACGCCCGGTCGTAAGCCGCCAGGTCGATGCGGTAGTGGCACAGCGGCCAGAGCGTCTTGTTGGCGAAGCCGTTGTAGTACTCTTGGTAGTCGGCCTCCTCGAGGTCGACGGTGGCGATCGTCACCCCCTCCGCCCTCTGCATCTGGATCTGGCCGGTGAACTCGGCGGTGGTGCGGCCGCTCCAGCCGAACCAGATGCCCGAGTACTCCCGCAGTGCCGCGGCCAGCGCCATGGCCAGGCCTCCGACGCTCTCCTCGCCCTTGCCGGCCGGCGGGGTCACGCGGTTGGAGACGACGATCAAGCGGCTCATCGCGCGGCCTCCAACCAGTCGAGCACGGCGCCCACGTCTTCCATCCGCCAGCGGGCGGCCGTCGGACGGGCGGGGCCCACCAGGACGCCGAACCCGCCCAGTGCGGCGGCGGCGCGGAAGGCCGGCTCGTCCGTCAGATCATCGCCGACGAACACCGGAACGGCGCCCGCAAAGGGCGCTGCGGCCATGAAATCCTGCAGGCTGTCCCCCTTGCTGGGGCCGGGTGTGCGCAGTTCGACGACCATGTGGCCGGGTTGCAGCACAAGGCCGGTGCGGGCCGCCAGCGCCTCCGCCAGGGCGGCCGCCTCCCGCGCCAGGCTCGGCGCCAGGCGAAAGTGCAGGGCGATACTGTGGCCCTTGTCCTCCACCAGCAGGCCGTCGTCGCGGCGCGCGAAGGCGCGGATCGCCTCGGCGGCCTCGGGGAGGCCCGGATGGGGCTCGCGGTCCACGACCTTCCCCTCGCTGGTCCGCCGGATCAGGCCGTGCACCGAGGCGACCGCCGGCACGCGCCGCTCGAGGATGCGGTCCACGTCGGCCAGGGTACGCCCGCTCAGAACCGCCAGCCGGCCCTGCAGCCCGCGATGCAGCCGTTCGATCAACCGCGTCAGCCTGGCGTCGGGCTTCACGTCCTGCGGTCGCGCGGCGATCGGCGCGAGCGTTCCATCGAGGTCGAGGAACAGCGCCGTGCCGGCCAGCGACAGCGCCGCGGGCGGCTTGTTCGCGGTTATCGTGTCGTGATCGTTCATGACTTAGGTCGCCCCTCCGGCATCCCTAACGCACTAACGCCGGACCCGATCCACGGCCAAGCTTGGGAGAGATGAACTCGCCGGCCCATTTGGCGTTGCCTCGCCACGTGCTAGCACGGCCCCGCGGCTGCTGCGCTCCCGATCAACAAGAGGTGACCCATGGTCGAGACCGCCCTCGCCGACGTGCTCGTCCTGTTCGGCGCGACCGGCGACCTGGCTCAACGGATGCTGCTGCCCTCGCTCTATTTCCTGGATGCGGACGGCCTGCTGCCCGAACGGCTGCGGGTGGTGGGCACGGCCCGCACGGACATGAGCCGCGAGGACTTCCAGGCCGCGACCCGCAAGGCGGTGGAGGAACGCGCGGCGCCCGAACCGGTGGACGAGGAGGCCTGGCGCCGCTTCGTCGCCCGGCTGGACTATGTGGGCGCCAACGCCGCCGAGCCGCAGGGCCTCGAGGCGCTGAAGATGGCGGTGTGCGAGGCGTCGCGGCCGATCTTCTACCTGGCGCTGTCGCCCAGCTTCTACGGCTCGGTGTGCCGCGGGCTCCAGGCGGCCGGGCTGGCCGGGCCCCAGGCGCGGATCGTGCTCGAGAAGCCGATCGGCCGCGACCTGAAGAGCTCGCGGGCGATCAACCAGCTCGTCGGCGAGGTGTTCAGCGAGGACAGAATCTACCGGATCGACCATTACCTGGAAAAAGAGACGGTACAGAATCTGATGGCGCTGCGGTTCGGCAATATCTTCTTCGAGCCGCTGTGGAACAACCAGACCATAGACCATGTGCAGATCACGGTCGCCGAGACCGAGGGCGTCGGCGAACGCTGGCCGTATTACGACGAATACGGCGCGCTGCGAGATATGGTCCAGAACCACATGCTGCAACTTCTCTGCCTGGTGGCGATGGAGCCCCCCAGCGATCTGCAGCCGGACGCGGTCCGCACCGAGAAGGTCA
>JAQVDF010000091.1 GCA_028698405.1 Phenylobacterium sp.
CGCGCAGCGCGCGCCCTGGCCGCCGCCGACGTGCTCGCCCCGGACGCGGCGGTCGATGCCGACGTCATGGCCCTGGCCCGCCGCGACACCGAGCGCCTGGCGCCGGCGGAGGCGGATCCCGAGCGGCTGGCGGCCCTTGCCGCCGAGGGCCGGCGCGTGGTGCGGATCGTGACCGGCGAGCCCGGCGCGGAGGAGCTCGAGCGGTTGGCCGCCGCCGGCGTGACGGTCGAGCGGGCCCCCGTGGCGGAGGCGCGGTGAGCGGGCTGACGGCGGACGACCTCGCCGCGGTGGCGCTGTCGCTGCGGGTCGCGCTGGCCGCGACCCTGTTCAGCCTGCCGCTGGCGGTGATCGCCGCCGCCGCCCTCGCCCGCGGACGCTTCGGCCGGCGGGTCGGACTGGAGGCGTTGGTCACCCTGCCGCTGGTGCTGCCGCCGGTGGCGACCGGCTACGTGCTGTTGCTGCTGTTCGGGCGGCAGGGGCCGATCGGCGCGGCGCTGGAGAAGGTCGGGATCGTGTTCGCCTTCGACTGGACCGGCGCGGCGCTGGCGGCGGCGGTGATGGCCTTTCCGCTCATGGTGCGGCCGATCCGGCTGGCCATGGAGGCCATCGACGTGGAGGTCGCGGAGTCGGCGCAGACTCTGGGCGCATCGGCGGTGCAGCGCTTCTTCCGGGTGACCGTGCCCCTGTCCGCGCCGGGCGTGGCGGCCGGGGCGGTGCTGGGCTTCGCAAAGGCCGTCGGCGAGTTCGGCGCGACCATCACCTTCGTCGCGGCCATTCCCGGCGAGACGCTGACGCTGCCGTCGGCGATCTACGGCGCGGTGCAGACGCCGGGCGCCGAGGGACGGGCGGCGGCGCTGTGCGTGGTCGCCGCGGTCATCGCCGTGGCCGCGGTGGTGGTCTCCGAGTCCCTCGGCCGCTTCGCCGCCCGGGCCGCAAGGGGCCCGGGCTGAGCGCTCAGTCGATCGACCGGCCCTTGGTCTCGGGCAGGAAGAACAGGGTCACCACCACGCTGATGGCGGTGAACACGAACGGGTACCAGAGGCCGGAGTAGATATCCCCCGTCGCCGTCACGATGGCGAAGGCGGTAAAGGGCACGAAGCCGCCTACCCAGCCGGTGCCGATGTGATAGGGCAGCGACAGCGCCGTGTAGCGGATACGCGTCGGGAACAGCTCGACCAGCGCCGCGGCCATCGGTCCGTAGAGGGCGGTCGCGGCGATCACGAACACCATCAGGATGGCGAACACGCCGAGGATGTTGGCCCGCTCGGGGTCGGCCTTGTCCGGATAGCCGTTGGCGGTCAGCGCCGCCTTGATGTCTGCCTCGACCTTGGCCTTGGCGGCCTTCAGCTCGGCGGGCGGCAGCCCCGCGCCCTCGATCGACACCACCTCGGTCTCGCCGATCAGCACCCGCGCCGGATAGCCGGGCAGGGCCTCGCGGTTCTCGTAGGAGATGCCGGCGTTGGCCAGCGTCGACTTGGCGATGTCGCAGGAGGTGGCGAAGGTCGCCTTGCCGACCGGGTCGAACTGAAGCGAGCAGGTGGCCGGGTCGGCGATTACGACCACCGGGCTGGCCGCCTGGGCCTCGGCGATGGCCGGGTTGCCCATCTTCGACAGCCCCTGGAAGGCCGGGAAGTAGGCGACCAGCGCCAGGGTCATGCCGAACCACATCACCCACTTGCGGCCGACCCGGTCCGACAGCCAGGCGAAGAAAACGTAGAGCGGGGCGCTGACGATGGTGGCGGCGATCATCAGCCCGTTGACCGTCTTCGGGTCGATCCGGACGAACCGCTCCATGAACACCTGGATGTAGAAGAAGGCCGTGTACCAGACGGCGCCCTGGGCGAACATGAAGGCCAGCAACACCAGCAGCACGATCTTCAGGTTGCTCCAGCGGCCGAAGGCCTCGGCGAACGGGGCCTTGGTCTGCTCGCCCGCCTCCTTGAGCCGGCGGAAGGAGGGGCTCTCCGACAGCTTCAGGCGCATGAAGATGGAGATGGCCAGGAGGCCCGCCGAGACCAGGAAGGGCACCCGCCAGCCCCAGGCGGCGAAGGCCTCCTCTCCGACGATGGTGCGGGTGGCGAGGATCACCAGAAGGGCGCCGACCAGGCCGAACGCGGCCGAGGTCTGAATCCAGCCGGTGTACTCGGCCCGGCGGTTCGCCGGGGCGTGCTCGGCGACGTAGATGGCCGCCCCGCCGTACTCGCCGCCCAGCGCCAGGCCCTGCAGGATCCGCAGGGTGATCAGCAGCACGGGCCCGATCATGCCGGCCTGCTGGTAGGTGGGCAGGAGGCCGATCGCGAAGGTGGCCCCGCCCATCATGGTGACGGTGATCAGGAAGGCGCCCTTGCGGCCAACCTTGTCGCCCATCCGCCCGAACACCAGCGCGCCCAACGGGCGGAAGGCGAAGCCTGCGCCGAACAGCGCCAGGGCGGCGATCAGTCCGGCCGTGTCGGTCAGGTTGGCGAAGAAGTTGCGCGAGATCAGCGAGGCCAACGTGCCGAAGATGAAGAAGTCGTACCACTCGAAGGCCGTGCCGGCGGCCGAGGCGACCACGACCGTGCGCATCGGCGTGGCCGCCGTCTGATGGGTCTCGTCGGCTACGACTGCTTCGGCCATTTCAACTCCCCCGAATTGCTGGCGCCGATCTAGCACCGCCGCCGCCGGCTCGGAAATGGCCGTTCTTTCGGATGTGGAACCTTGGCCGGGCGCTGCGGCTTCCATCGGAAGCAGCGAGGAGCGCCATGACAGACCACACCTACGGGATCAGCGAGATCGTCGGCTCGTCGGAGACCTCGATCGAGGACGCCATCCAGAACGCCATCTCCAACGCCTCGGAGAACCGTCGCAGCATCCGCTGGTTCGAGGTCGTGGAGACCCGCGGCCACGTCGAGGACAACCGGGTCAAGCACTACCAGGTGCACATCCGCCTGGGATACCTGATCGAGGACTGATGCAGGGTGAGGTGACAGGTAGGCCTTCGGCCAACCAGTCACCGGGCCGCGGGCCTAGAACGCGTTCTCGCCGGTGATCGCGCGGCCGAGGATCAGGGCGTGCACGTCGTGCGCGCCTTCGTAGGTGTTTACGGTCTCCAGGTTCGCCGCGTGCCGCATCACGTGGTACTCGCCGGAGATGCCGTTGCCGCCGTGGATGTCGCGGGCCTCGCGGGCGATGGCCAGCGCCTTGCCGCAGTTGTTGCGCTTCATCAGGCTGATCGCCTCGGGCACCCAGGCGCCCTCGTCGATCAGCCGGCCGAGCGCATAGGCGCCCTCCAGGCCGAGGGCAATCTCGGTCTGCATGTCGGCCAGCTTCTTCTGGATCAGCTGACGGGCCCCCAGCGGCTTTCCGAACACCTTGCGGGTGGCGACGTAGTCGCGCGAGGCATGCAGGCAAAATTCCGCCGCGCCCATGGCGCCCCAGGCGATGCCGTAGCGGGCCTTGTTCAGGCACGAGAAGGGCCCGCGCAGGCCCGAGACGTTCGGCAGGATCGCGTCCTCGCCGACCTTGACGTCCGACAGGGCGATCTCGCCGGTGATCGAGGCGCGCAGCGACAGCTTGTTCTGGATCTTCGGGGTCTCGAACCCCGGCGTGCCGCGGTCGACCAGGAAGCCGCGGATCACCCCGTCGAGCTTGGCCCAGACCAGCGCCACGTCGGCGATCGGCGCGTTGGTGATCCACATCTTGGACCCGTTCAGCAGGTAGCCGCCGTCGACCTTCCTGGCGGTCGTGCGCATCGAGGCCGGGTCGGAGCCGCCGTCGGCCTCGGTCAGGCCGAAGCAGCCGACGATCTCGCCCTTGGCCATGCCGGGCAGGTACTTGCGCCGCTGCTCCTCGGAGCCGAACTCGTAGATCGGATACATGACCAGCGACGACTGCACGCTCATCGCCGAGCGGTAGCCGGAATCGATCGCCTCGATCTCGCGGGCGATCAGGCCGTAGGCGACGTGATTGACGCCCGCGCCGCCGTACTCTTCCGGCAGCGTCGGCCCGAGGAAGCCGAGAGCGCCCATCTCGGTCATGATCTCGCGGTCGAACCGTTCGTCGGCGAAGGCCGAGACGACCCGCGGCAGCAGTTTCTCGCGCGCGTAGGCCCGGGCGGATTCCCAGACCATCCGCTCCTCGTCCGAGAGGCGCGAGGTCAGGTCGAGCGGGTCCTCCCAGCGGAAGGTCTTCTGGCTTTGGCCGGCGTCGAGAGCCATGGCGATCGCTCCTGGAACTGCGGGGTCCCGCCTATGACACCGAATTACGTCCCCGTGTAGACGCCTTTCCGCTTCTCCAGGAACGCCAGCCGGGACTCCTTGGCGTCGTTCACCGCCTTGCGCGCGAAGCCGAGCCCGGCGAGCTCGTAGCGCAGAGCGTCGTCGATCTCCTTCTCCATCGAGTACTGCAGCACCCGCTTGGCGCTGCGGATCGCCAGCGGCGGCCACTGGGCCATCTCCTCGGCGTAGGCGACCGCCGCATCCAGCAGCTCGGCCTCGGGCACGAGGCGGTTGAGCAGGCCGATCTGCAGCGCCTCCTCGGCCTCCACCGCCCGGCTGGTGAAGATCAGGTCGGCGGCGCGGGCGTAGCCCACGATCCTGGGCAGGAAGAAGCTCATACCGCTGTCGGGCGACAGGTTGCGTTCCACGAAGACGGTCTTGAAGCGGGCCTTGTCCGAGCCGATGCGCACGTCGCAGGCCAGCGCCAGGCTCATGCCGGCCCCGGCGGCGACGCCGTTGATCGCGCCGATCAGCGGCTTGTCGAAGGTGTAGAACAGCTTGGCCCAACGGCCGACCCAGTTCATCTCGTCCAGCCGTTCGTTCTGGTTGCGCGGCTCCGGCGGCGCGGCGGACCGTCCGGCCGAGGCGCGGTCGGCCCCGCCCAGCAGATCGGCCCCCGAGCAGAAGCCGCGGCCGGCCCCGGTGATCACCAGAGCGCGGATCTCGTCGTCGTCGCGGGCCCGTTCAACTGCGGCGTGCACGTCGTTGCGAAGGCCTGCGGAGATGGCGTTCAGTCGTTCCGGCCTGTTGAGGGTGAGTACGGCCACGCGGCCGCGGATCTCGTACTGGATGGCGTCGTAGCGGCCCACCGGCTGATCCATCGCGTGGTCCTCCCTGTCGGTTTGTTGGAAGTCTGGCCCAATCGGGGCCTTGCGCAAGCGAAGGCGCTGCAACCCGTGCCGATTTCACTGGTTCCTACGCCATGACGAGCATAGCGGATTGTCCGATGCGGCCGGCGCCGGCGGCGCGGAACCCGGCCTTCACCGTTGCCTGGCTGGTCGCGCTCGCCTTTCTGGCCGGCTTCATCGGCTATCTGGCGGTCAGCGCGCCGGTGGTCGCCACCGTCTACGACGAGCGTTCCGACCCCGCCCGGGTCTCCGGTCCCGTCTCCGCCGAGTGGAACATCGAGCGGGACGTGTAGCGGACCCTCAGCTGCGGGCGACGAACCAGCCGTTCTTGAAGCCGTCCTGGGCCTTGCCGTAGGCGAAAGGCTCGCCCTCGGGGGTGAGGACGCGGCCGCCGGCCGCCTCCAGGACCGCCTGGCCGGCGGCGATGTCCCATTCCATGGTCGGCCCGTGGCGTGGGTAGATGTCGGCGGCGCCCTCGGCGATCCGGCAGAACTTGATCGAGGAGTCCATCGCCTCGCGGCGGGTGAAGCCGTACTTCTCCGCCAGGGCGTCGGCTGTCTCCGGCTTCATGGTGTGGCTGATCAGGCCCAGCGGCTCGGCCGGCCAGGGGCGCACGTGGACCGGCCGGGCGGCGCCGCCCTCGATCCGCTTCATGGCTCGGCCGCCCTGGGTGAACCAGGTTTCCATGGTCGGCGGCGCGCAGACCGCCCCGGCCACCGGGCGGCCGTCCTGCACGAGACCGATGTTCACCGTGAAGTGGACATCGCCGCGGACGAAGGCCTTGGTGCCGTCCAGCGGATCGACCAGGAAGAAGGTGGCGCCGATCTGGTCGGGCGTGCCGGACTCGCTGGCGTCCTCCTCGGAGATCACCGGCACGCCGGGCCAACGCTTCTCCAGCTCGGCCAGGATCAGGGCCTCGCCGCGCTGGTCGGCTTCGGTCACCGGGCTCTCGTCCTTCTTGGTGGTCACCTCCAGGCCGGAGCGCCACAGGGGCAGGATCAGCCGCGCCGCAGCCTCGCAGATGTCGGCCAGTTCGGCGCCGGGATCGCTCAAAGACACGTGGTTCGCCTCCACCCTGGGAGCCGCTTTCCTAAAGGGGCGTTCCGGTTTCCGAAAGCGTCAAATCAGGCCAATCTCCGCGCCCGATGACCGAGGAACCTCCCACCTTCGACGTGGCCGCGGCTCCGCCGCCCACCGCCCAGGTCGCCGCCTTCCTGGCGGCTCGCCTGTGCCACGACTTCATCAGCCCGGCGAGCGCCATCGTCTCCGGCCTGGACCTGCTCGAAGATCCCACGGCCCAGGACATGCGGGACGAGGCGATGGCGCTGATCAACTCCAGCGCCCGCAAGCTCGCCGACCTGCTGTCGTTCTCGCGGGTGGCGTTCGGCGCCTCGGCCAGCGCCGACACCTTCGACACGCGCGAACTCGAGAAGCTGGCGGGCGGCGTGTTCAACCACATGCGCGCCGAGCTCGAGTGGGACGTCGAGCTCGAGTCCCTCAACAAGCCCGCGGCCCGCGCGCTGCTGAACCTGGCCCAGATGGGCGGGGCGGCGCTGCCCACCGGCGGCCGGACCCGGGTGCGGGCGGCGCGCGAGGGCGAGTTCACGGCCATCGCGGTGGACTCGGTCGGCCCGCGGGCCAAGCTTCGGCCGGAAGTTCTGGCGGGGCTGCGCGGAGAGTCGAGCGAAGGGCTGCACGGCCACTGGGTGCAGGCCTACTACGTCCACCTCTTCCTGACCGACGTCGGCGGACGCGTGTTCGCCGACATCAACGAAGAGCGCGTACTTTTCGCGGCCACCGTGCCCCTGTAGCCATCACGCGTGACGAATAAACCACAGCTCCCAACCCTCCCTTAACCAAGGGGGCGGACAAGGGGAGGTGGAGTGGAGTTCGTCCCCGTGAAGACCTGTCTCGTCGTCGACGACAGCCGCGTGATCCGCAAGGTCGCGCGCCGCATCCTCGAGGAGTTCGGCTTCGACATCGCCGAGGCGTCCGACGGGCTGGAGGCGCTGGCCTGGTGCCGGGCGATGATGCCCGACGCGGTGCTGCTGGACTGGAACCTGCCGA
>JAQVDF010000092.1 GCA_028698405.1 Phenylobacterium sp.
CGCAACACCGTCGAACGCCTCTGGGCCCGGCTGAAGGACTACCGCCGCGTCGCGACACGCTACGACAAGCTCTCCGACAACTTCCTCGCCGGCGTGCTCATCGCAGCCATCGTCAGCTTCTGGGCCAAATGAGTCCGGACCCTAGGCCCTCTTTTCCTCGCAGGTGGCCGCGCCGGTGGTCAGGGTGCAGCCGTGGTCGCAGTACATGCGCGCGGTGTTGCCGGCGCCGTCGGTGCATTCGGCGATGGCCGCGCCGGTGGCGCAGACGCCCTTTCCGCGCCCCGTGGACAGCCGGTAGGTGATGCTCCCGCAGGTCTTCTCGATCTCGGCTGCGGCGTAGCGGACGGGTGCGCGCACCGGCTCGGGGCTCGCCTGCCCCTGGTCGGCGACGAGGACTGTCAGGCCCTGGCGGAGCGGCGGGGCCTCGCCCGCGGCGGTGTCGGCGATGGTGGCGGCGACCGCGATGGCGACCACCGCGCCCACGGCCATCTCGAGCGGCTTCATCTGTGCGTTCCGTCCCTGTGATCTTGTCGCTGCGGCCCGGCCGCGCGTGTTGGCCGGGTGTTTAGGCGCGCTCGGCGAGGACGCGCAGGTGCAGCGTCGCACGGCGACATGCGCCACCGTTGCAGCCCGGACCTGCAACCGGTGCAGCGCCGGTTGCATGTCGATGCAAATTGCGGAATGCGGTTCGGCGAGGCCCCTGCGCCGTGACGCCGAGACCTCTGTCGGGCGTCAGATCATGCCGGAGAGCGGGCTCGACGGGTCGGCGTACATCCGCTTGGCCATCCGCCCGGCGAGGTAGGCCTCGCGGCCCGCGATGACCGCATGGCGCATGGCCCGAGCCATGCGGATCGGGTCCTTGGCCTCGGCGATCGCGGTGTTCATCAGCACCGCATCGCACCCGAGCTCCATGGCCAGCGCCGCGTCCGAGGCCGTGCCGACCCCGGCGTCGACCAGCACCGGCACCTTGGACTGTTCGATGATCAGGCCGAGGTTGAGGAAGTTCTGGATGCCGCGACCCGAGCCGATCGGCGCGCCGGCCGGCATGATCGCCGCCGCCCCCGCCTCCTCGAGCTTCTTGGCGTAGACCGGATCGTCGTTGGTGTAGACCATCACCTGGAAGCCGTCGGCCACCAGCAGCTTCAGGGCCCGGAGGGTCTCTTCCATGTCGGGGAGCAGGTGCTTGGTCTGGGACAGCACCTCGAGCTTGACGAGGTCCCAGCCGCCGGCCTCGCGGGCCAGCCGCAGCGTGCGCACCGCCTCCTGGCCGGTGTAGCAGCCGGCTGTGTTCGGCAGGAAGGTGAAGCGGTCGGGTTTCACGTAGTCGACCAGCATCGGCTGGCTGGGGTCGGACAGGTTCACCCGCCGCAGCGCCACGGTGACGATCTCCGCCCCCGCCGCCTCGGCCGCCGCCGCGTTCTGGGCGTAGTCCTTGTACTTGCCGGTGCCGACGATGAGGCGCGAGCGGAAGGTGCGGCCCGCGACGGTCCAGGTGTCTTCTTGCTGCAAGGCGCCGTCCATCAGCCCCCTCCCACGAACTGAACGATCTCGATCCGGTCGCCGTCGGCGACAGGGGTCCTGGCGTAGACGGAGCGGGGTACGATCTCGAGGTTGCGCTCCACCGCGACCTTGCGGGCGTCGAGGCCAAGGGCGGCGACGAGCCCGGCGATGTCGCGGACCTCCTCGAAAGCCCGTGTCTCGCCGTTGATGGTCAGGGTCATCATGGAGCCTATTACGCCTGGTGCTTGTGACCCCCGCGCTCCCCGGATACAAGACGCCGGAATCGACCGCGGGGCCGAATGTCGAAACCGATCTATGTGCTGAGCGGCCCCAATCTCAACCTCTTGGGGGTCCGTGAGCCGGAGATTTACGGAAAACAGACCCTGGACGACGTGCGGGCGGCCTGTGAGGCCCGCGCCGCCGCGCTCGGTCGCCAGATCGTGTTCCGTCAAACCAACCATGAGGGCGAGCTCATCGACTGGGTGCAGGAAGCCCGCGAGGCGGCCAGCGCCCTGGTCATCAACCCGGCAGGCTACGGCCACACTTCCGTCGCGCTGCTGGACGCACTGAAGATGCTCGCCATTCCCATCGTCGAGTGTCATCTGTCGAACCCGGCCTCGCGGGAAGAGTTCCGCAGGCACACCTACGTCTCTCTCGCCGCGACGGGCCTGGTGTCCGGCTTCGGGGCGAAGAGCTACGAACTGGCCGTAGAGGCCGCAGCGGGCCTCTCCGCGTAAGCCTCCAGCAAGGGTCTTTGTCATGGCGAGCAGTCCGAAGGCTTCGGCCGATCCGTTCGATGCGCGTGTGGTGCGCAAGCTGGCCGAAATCCTCACCGACACCGGCCTGACCGAGATCGAGATCGAGCACAACGACCTCAAGATCCGCGTGGCCCGCAGCGTGACGGTGAACGCCCAGGTGGCGGCCGCGCCGGCCTATGCGCCGCCCCCGCAGGCCGCTCCGGCCGCCGAGGCGGCGCCGGCCGCCCCCGCCGCGCCGCGGGGCGATACCGTCAACTCGCCGATGGTCGGCACCGTCTATCTGCAGCCGCAGCCCGGCGCGGATCCGTTCGTACGGGTTGGCGATACGGTCCAGGCCGGCCAGACGCTGATGATCGTCGAGGCGATGAAGACCATGAACCCGATCCCCGCCCCCAAGGCCGGCAAGGTCGTGGAGATCCTGGTCGCGGACGGTCAGCCGGTCGAGTTCGGCGAACCGCTGGTCGTCCTCGAGTAGGCCATGTTCGAGAAGATCCTCATCGCCAACCGCGGCGAGATCGCGCTGCGCGTCCACCGCGCCTGCAAGGAGATGGGCATCGCCACCGTGGCGGTCCACTCCGAGGCCGACGCCGGCGCCATGTGGGTGCGGCTGGCCGACGAGAGCGTCTGCATCGGGCCGGCGCCGGCGGCCAAGAGCTACCTGAACATCCCCTCGATCATCGCCGCGGCGGAGATCACCGGGGCAAACGCCATCCACCCGGGCTACGGCTTCCTGTCCGAGAACGCCCGCTTCGCCGAGATCGTCCAGGCGCACGGCTTCACCTTCATCGGTCCGAAGCCCGAGCACATCCGGATGATGGGGGACAAGATCACCGCCAAGCAGGCGGCCAGGGACGCCGGCATCCCGGTGGTCCCCGGCTCCGACGGCGCGGTGAAGACCGTCGAGGAGGCCGAGGCGGCCGCCAAGGCGATCGGCTTTCCGGTGCTGATCAAGGCGGCGGCCGGCGGCGGCGGGCGCGGCATGAAGGTCGCCCCCAACCCCGAGAGCCTGGCGGAGGCCGTGGCCACCGCCCAGGCCGAGGCCCGGGCCGCGTTCGGCGACGACTCCGTCTACATGGAGCGCTACCTCCAGACCCCGCGGCACATCGAGATCCAGGTCGTGGCCGACGCGTTCGGCAACGTCTGCCACCTGGGTGAGCGCGACTGTTCGCTGCAGCGCCGCCACCAGAAGGTGCTGGAGGAGGCCCCCTCCCCCGCCATCGACGCCAAGGCCCGTGAAGAGATCGGCCGGATCGTCGTCGAGGCCATCAAGAAGATCGGCTATCTCGGCGTGGGGACTGTGGAATTCCTCTACGAGAACGGCGAGTTCTTCTTCATCGAGATGAACACCCGCCTGCAGGTCGAGCACCCGGTGACGGAAGCCATCACCGGCATCGATCTGGTGCGCGAGCAGATCCGCATTGCGGCCGGGGAGCCCCTGTCGTTCAAGCAGTCGGACGTGGTCTTCGAGGGCCACGCCATCGAGTGCCGGATCAACGCCGAGAACCCGAAGACCTTCACCCCTTCTCCGGGGCTGGTCACCGACTTCCACGCGCCGGGCGGCCTGGGCGTGCGGCTCGATTCGGCGCTCTACACCGGCTACTCGATCCCGCCCTACTACGACAGCCTCGCCGGCAAGCTGATCGTCCATGGCCGCGATCGGGAGGAATGCATCGCCCGCCTCTGCCGGTGCCTGGGCGAGATGGTCGTCGGCGGCGTCGAAACCACCATCCCGCTCTTCCAGGAGCTGATGAACCAGCCCGACATCCTCGCCGGAGACTACGACATCCACTGGCTCGAACGCTGGATGAAGTCGCAGCAGGACGCGGCGTAGGCGCGGGCGCGTCACACCCTCCCCCTGTGGGGCGGGAAAGGTAGAATGGCCCAATGTCCGCCCGGTTCGGCCCGCAGGAGCTGCTCGGCTGCTACGCGAGAGGCGTCTTCCCGATGGCCGACGCCCGGGAGGACGACCGGATCTTCCTGATCGACCCGGAGCGGCGGGGGGTGATCCCCCTGGACCGCTTCCACATCTCGCGCCGGCTGGCCCGCACGGTGCGGTCCGATCCCTTCGAGATCCGCATCGACACCGCCTTCTCCGAGGTGGTGGAGGCTTGCGCCACCGCCGAGGGGCGCGCCGAGACCTGGATAAATCGGCCGATCGAGCGGATGTACGCCGACCTGTTCGCCCTCGGCCACGCTCACAGCGTCGAGTGCTGGAGGGACGATGAACTGGTCGGCGGGCTCTACGGCGTCAGCCTGAGGGGGGCCTTCTTCGGCGAGAGCATGTTCAGCCGGGCGCGCGACGCTTCGAAGGTCGCGCTCGTGCACCTGGTTGCGCGGCTGAAGATGACCGGCTTCGTGCTGCTGGACGCCCAGTTCATGACCGAGCACCTGGCCCAGTTCGGCGCCGAGGAGATCTCCCGCGCCGAGTATCAGCGCCGGCTGGTCGCCGCGCTGGAGGTCGAGGCCGACCTCGGGGCCGCGGCGACCTGCTCGGGCACGGGCGCCCTGCAGGTGATCACCCAGGCGTCATAGACCGGGTGCTCCAGGGGGTTCAGCCCCGGAGACGAGGCGTACATCCAGCCGCGGAAGGCGCGCCTGGCCGGCGGGGTGGAGCGGCCGGGGGCCGCGCGCGGCTGGCTGTCGATCTCCACATAGGCGATGGCGTCCTCCATCGCCTCGTCGGCGGTGGCCCGCTCGCAGGCCCGCACGGTGAACACCAGGTTCTTGTAGCGCACGGGCTGGCCCACCTTGGCCTCGAAGCGCAGGGTCTCGGCGGTGATCTTGTCGATCGCCTGCAGCACCGCGACGTTGTGGCGAATGCGCTTCGGCAGAGGCTCGGGCGCGGCCTTCTCCTCGGCGGCCTTGGTTTCCGGTTCGGGCTCGGGATCGGGTTCGGCCTTCTCCACCGGAAGCGGCGGGGCCGGTTCCGGCGGTAGCGCCTCGACCACAGCCGGCGGCGCCTCCTCCTGGGGCGGCGCGGCGTCGACGGGCGGGATGACCAGTTCGCCGGGGGCCGGCTGGACCGCTGGGGGCGGCAGCTGGGGCGCCGGCTGGGCCGAAACCACCAGCGCCAGCGCGCCGGCGCCGGTCAGCGTCGCCGCGCCGAGCAGCAGCCGGGAGCCCTTGCGTCGATCCATGCGGCTGCGAGTCATGGGCGTGAGCCTATTCCGGCGTCCAGGCCTCGTAATCCCCGGTCGCCCGCGGCCGTTCGCCGCCACGCGCCAGCGAGCCCTTCGGCCGCCAGGCGAATCGGGTGCCCGTCAAATTGGGCTGGTAGTCCTTCTCCCACGCCTTGCGCGGCAGCGGCGCGCTGGTCGGCGGATCGGCGAAGGTGTGATGCAGCCAGCCGTGCCAGTCCGGCGGCACCTTCGAGGCCTCGGCGTAGCCGTCGTAGATCACCCAGCGGCGCTTGCGGCCGTCGTAGCTGTCGGACGTGTCCTTGGCTTCGTAGTACTTGTTACCGAACTCGTCCTGGCCGACGAACACGCCGCGGCGCTTGATGTGGAACTTCGCGCCCAGGGTCCCGCCGTGCCACCAGGTGAAAATCGCCTTCAACACGATGCTTGGAACCCTTGTCTGCGGCCGAAAAAACGCGCGGACAATAGCTCGGCGACCCCAGTCGGTCCAGCGCAGCCGCACTTCAATATATTGGGGATGAGCGGCCCTGCGGCCGCAACATCTATTGAGACGCCCGGTATGCTTGCCTAACCTCGATTCGCAGGGAGCGGGCGGATGCGCATCGAAGCGGGCACGGCGAGGATCGAACGGCGGACGCTGGAGCGGGCCGGCGAGGTGGTGGAGATACTGGCCCCCTCGTCGTGGACGAACGCGCGGCTGGAAGCCTGGCTGGACTGGGCCGGCGGCGAGGCCTCCGACCTGCCCGCCGTCGTCTTCCAGTTCGCCGAGGACCTCGTGCAGAAGGGCGAGGCTCTGGGCCTGTTCGCGAGCCCCCGCGAGCGGGCCGCCTTCCGGCGCGATCTCGGCGCGGCCATGCTGTCGGGCGCGCTGGCGGTGATCCCCGCCCGCAGTCCCCGTCCCGCCCCGCCGGTGCTGTTGTCCACCCGTCCCGACTTCGCCCGCCGCCTGGACGCGGCCCGCGCCGAGCGACGCGGCCAGCTCGCCGCCGAGGCCGCCGCCCGGACTCTTTCGGCCCGGCTACAGGCGGTGATGGACTCCGTGCTCCGTTGCGAAGGCGATCCCGCCGCCTGCGCCGATCCGGCCGCCAACGTCACCCTGGCCCGCGCCGCCGAGGCGGCGCGCGCGGCCGGGGCGAGCGACGCCCTCATTGTCGACGCGATCACCCTCGCCCGCGCCGGCGAAACCGTCTGGCGGGCCGAGCCGCCGAGCTCTTCCGCCGGCGGCGCCGCACTGATGGCGGTGGCCGACGCCGAGGCCCTGGGCGGCGACGACGGCGCGGCGCTGGCTCGCGCGGCCTGGGAGTGCGGGATCGTGGGCGTGGCCTTCGACGAGGCGGACGCCGGCGCCCTGGCCGCCGCCCGCGGCTCGGCGCGCGCGGCCGTCAATCTGCAGGCCTTCGGCTTCGGCGACGAGTTCGACGCCGTCTCGTTCGAGGCGGTGGTGCGGCTCGCCGCCCAGGCCCTTTCGGCGCTGCGCCCGCAGCCGGCGCTGCTGGGCCTCGCCGGGATCGCCGAATGGCTGGCCGGCCAGGGCCTGGTCTACGATTCCGACGAGGGCCGGCTGGCGGTGCGGAGCCTGTTCGCCAAGGCGGCCGAAGCGGTCCGCGCCAGCGGAGCTCCGCTCGACGGGGGCCTCTCCGTCTTCGACGATCCGGAGCTCGCCCTGCTGCTGGGCGGCGCGCGTTCCTCGGCCGAGCCGTGGGCCGGTCCGGTGACCGTGGCCGAGACCGCCGACGGGGTGATCGTGCGGGTGCTGTCGGAGTCCGCGCTGGCC
>JAQVDF010000093.1 GCA_028698405.1 Phenylobacterium sp.
GGAACCGGGCCCGGTTGGCGAGGCCGGTCATCGGGTCGTGCAGCGACAGGGGCTGGGCCTGGGCCTCGCTGGGCACCAGCTCCTCGGCCACCCGGCGGGTGCGGCGGTACATCCAGAAGCCCCAGCCGGCCAGGAAGCCGGCGATGCCGGCGACCAGCGGGGCCATGCGGGCCAGCACGTGGTCGCCGAGGCGGGAAGAACGCCAGGTGAGGTAGCGGCCGGGCTCGACGGCCGCGGCCAGCCGGCCGGGCTCGGGCGCGTCGGTCACCCGGGCGTCGCCCAGCGCCGCCTGCACCGCCTGGACGGGAGCGGAGCGAACGGCCGTCTCGACCAGCCGCACCTCGCGGCTGTCGGCGGCATGGTTCACGGCCAGCCCGAGGACCGCCGTCGTTCCGAGGAGCGCGACGATCGCCAGGATGCTGGCGCCGAGCAGGGGCGCCAACAGGCTCGTCCCGGCCGAGCTGGGGCTGCGCATCTTCTGCGCCATTCTCAGGGTCTCCCCTCCCATGGCGCGATGGTGAACCCGGCTCGCTTAAGGAACGTCTAAAGAAAGCCGCTTGCCTGCGACTCTTTGTTCCGGCCGTTCATCATGATTAAAATGCGAAATCCAAGAATGGTCGTAGGTTAGACGATCCGATACCTGGGCCGTTGTTAACGTAAATGACTCGATAACCTAAAACGAGGGACCTTCGAGGCCCTCGTCACGCCGCGACGTGCTGCAATCGGGCCGCCTGACGCACCGCCATCGAGGCCAGCGCCACCGCTCGCCGGCGGCCGGGGCGATGAAGTTCAGCTTGTCGAGGGCCGTCGGTGACCGGTTGCGCGGAGCGCTGCCTGTCACCCGTCCCGGTCAGTCCGCGGAGAGCACCGCGACGCCGTCGGCGTCGGCGTAGAGCATGTCGCCGGGGACGAAGACGACGCCGCCGAAGGCGACGGGGGTGTCCACGACGCCCTCGCCGCGCTTGACGCTGCGCTTGGGGTTGGAGCCCAGCGCCTTCACGCCGAGATCGATGCCGGCCAGCACGGCCACGTCGCGGACGCAGCCGTTGACCACAACCCCGGCCCAGCCGTTGGCCGCGGCGTCGGCGGCGATGTTGTCGCCCACCAGGGCGCAGTGCATCGAACCGCCGCCGTCGATCACCAGCACCCGGCCCTCGCCCGGCTCGGACAGCACTTCGCGGACCCTGGAGTTGTCCTCATGGCAGCGGACGGTGCGGATCGGGCCGGAGAAGGCGGCCCGGCCGCCGAAGTCGCGGAACTGCAGCTCGCAGACCTCGATTTCCCCTTCGTGCTCGTCGCACAGGTCGGCGACCGCGGCGCTCATCGGGCGGCCTCGGCCGGCTGATAGGCGTCCCGCAGCTCGCGCTTCAGCACCTTGCCGATGTGGCTGCGCGGCAGGCCCTCGACCAGCTTCAGGTCGGCCAGCCGCTGGGTCTTGCCGACCCGGCCGTTGACCCACTCGAGCAGTTCCTTGGCCTCGACCGACTGGCCGGGCTTCAGCGCCACGAAGGCCACCGGCGTCTCGCCCCAGCGCTCGGAAGCGACGCCGACCACGGCGCTCTCCAGCACCGCCGGGTGCTTGGCGAGCTCGGCCTCCAGGTCGGACGGATAGATGTTGAAGCCGCCCGAGATGATCATGTCCTTCTTGCGGTCCATGAGCGTCAGGAAGCCGTCCGCGTCGAACCGGCCGACGTCGCCGGTGCGGATGTAGCGGAGCCCCTCGGGGCTGTACCACTCGGTCTCCTTCGTCTTCTCGGGCTGATTGTGGTAGCCGACCATCATGGCCGGGGAGCGGCCGACGACCTCGCCGATCTCGCCCTGCCGCACTTCCTTGCCGTCCTCGCCGATCAGCCGGATATCGTGGCCGGGCAGCGGCCGGCCGACCGTGTGCAGCTTGTCGGGGAATTCGTGGCAGGCCAGCATGCAGGTGCCGCCGCCCTCGGTCATGCCGTAGAATTCGATCAGCCCGCCCGGCCAGCGGCGCAGCACCTCGGCTTTCAGCTGGGCGCTGAACGGGGCGCTGGTGGCGAACTTCAGCCGGTAGCTCGACAGGTCGTACTTGTCGAAGTCCGGGTGGGCCATCAGCCGGCGGTACTGCACCGGCACCAGCATGGCGTGGGTCGCCCGATGCTGCTCGGACAGTTTCAGGAACTCGTCGGCGTCGAACTTGCCCATCAGCACCGCCGTGCCGCCCTGGGCGACCGTGGGCAGGAAGCTGACCAGGGTGGTGTTGGAGTAGAGCGGCGTCGAGACCATCGTCACCGCCTCGTCGGTGTAGTGGCCGCGGCGGATCTGGCTCCAGCGCATGCGGTGGGGCTGGACGATGCCCTTGGGCGTGCCGGTGGTGCCCGACGAGTAGATGATGTTGAAGCCCTGGTCGGGCTCGATCCCGACCGGCTCGGGCTTGGCGCCTTCGGGCGCCAGCCACTCGGCGAACGGCTGGCCGGCGGACGAACCGTCGAGGGCCACGCGCTTGACGGTGATCTGGTCGGCCACCGGCTCCAGCAGCTTGGCCACGCCCTCGTCGAGGAAGAAGACCTTGGCGCCGCAGTCCTCGAGCATCATCGCCAGGCTCTCGGGGGTGGACGAGGGCGCCAGCGGGGCCACCGCCGCCCCGGCCCGCAGGGTCCCGAGGTAGACGACGCCGTACTCGATGGAGGTGGTCGCGCAGACGGCGGCCACGTCGCGGTTCTTCACGCCGTCTCGCTGCAGCGCCGCAGCGATGCGGTCCATCAGCGCATCGAGCTCGGCGTAGTTCAGCTCGCGGCCGGTCTGCACCAGGGCCGGATGGGCGGCCCGCACCTTGGCCTGCTCCCGGATCACGTCCGGAAGAGTGCCGAAATCCTGGCCGAAAAGGTCCTGAAGCGACATGGGAGCTCCGCAGCGGCAAGTGCGCGGCCCTCTTAACGCCCGCGCGGCCGAAGGCCAAACGTCAAGGCTTTACGGAGGCGCCCTGCCCGAGGGTAAAGTGCCGCCGGCCCGACCATTGGGGCCGGCGTGACAATAGTGCGTTCGCGGAACCCGCCGCGTCGATTGGGACGGAAACGATAGATGGCCGAAGAGATGATTTCGCTGGGCGCGAAGCTGAAGCAGCTCGCCCAGGCGCAGCCCGACAAGCCCGCGGTGAGCTGCCGCGACGAGACGATCACCTACGCCGAGCTGCACCGGCGGACCAACCGCCTGGCGCGCGGCCTGAAGGCGCTGGGGGTCAAGCACGGCGACCTGGTGACGCTGGGTCTGCGCAACAGCGTCGGCTTCGTGGAGGCGGCCTGGGCGATCTGGAAGGTGGGCGCGACGCCGCAGCCGGTCTCCTTCCGCTCGCCCAAGGCCGAGCTGCAGGCGATCGTCGAGCTCGCCAAGTCGCCGATCGTGATCGGCGAGTTCGGCTTCGAGCTGGACCGGCCGATGGTCACCGTCGCCGACATCGCGGCCAAGTCGGACGACGACAGCGACGTGCCGGACGAGACCGCCCCCTGCCTGAAGGCGCCGACCTCGGGCGGCTCCACCGGCCGGCCGAAGCTTATCCTCGCCGGCCAGCCGGGCGTCGCGCCGAAGGAGAGCCCGGAGGTGGGCGGCTGGCAGGTCGTCAAGGACTCGATCTGCGTGCTGCCGGCCCCGCTCTACCACAACGCCGGCTTCGGCATGATGATCAGCGCCATCAACATGGGCGCCCACCTTGTGCTGATGGAGCGGTTCGATCCGGAGTCCGCCCTGGCCGAGATCGAGAAGCGCCGGGCGACCTGGGTCTACCTCGTTCCGACCATGATGAACCGCATCTGGCAGCTGCCCGAGGAGGTCCGGCAGAAATACGACATCTCCTCGCTGCAGACGCTCTGGCACCTGGCCGCGCCCTGCCCGCCCTGGCTGAAGGAGGCCTTCATCCGCTGGGTCGGCCCCGAGGTGGTGATGGAGCTCTACGCCGGCACAGAGGCGCAGGCCTCGACCGTGATCTCCGGCGCCGAGTGGCTCGAGCACCGCGGCAGCGTCGGCAAGGTGCGGATGGGCGAGATGAAGGCCTTCGACGAGGACGGCAATCCGTTGCCTCCCGGCCAGGTCGGCGAGATCTACATGCGCCGCCCCGAAGGCGCGCCGCCCTCCTACAAGTATATCGGCGCGACGGCCAAGACCCTGCCGGGCGGCTGGGAGAGCCTGGGCGACATCGGCTGGTTCGACGAGGACGGCTACCTATACCTCGCCGACCGGCGCACCGACATGATCCTGGTGGGCGGCTCCAACGTCTATCCGGCCGAAGTGGAGGCGGCGCTCGAGGAATATCCCGGCGTGCTGGGCTGCGCGGTCATCGGCCTGCCGGACGACGACCTGGGCAACATCGTCCACGCCATCGTCCACGCCCGGCCCGAGGTCACGGAGGAGGCGCTGCGCGTCCACCTGAAGGACCGCCTGGTGACCTACAAGCAGCCGCGCAGCTACGAGTTCACCGACGAGCCGCTGCGCGACGACGCCGGCAAGGTGCGCCGCACCGCCCTGCGCGAGGCCCGCATCAAGAAGACCGAGGCGGCGTGACCTCGGGGTCCCGGACGGCCGATGGGCCGCTCCGGGACATAAGGTCTCACCCGCGCCTGAAGATCACGACCCGCCGCCCCGCTTGGCCGGGACGGTGGGGCCTTTCACATCCGCCCGCCACGGGCTAAGCGGTTCGCCATTCAAAGCCGCCGATTTATTCAGGGAAGGATATTCATGAGCATAAAGGGCAAGGCCTACATCATGGGGGCCTTCGAGCACCCCTTGAGGGACGCCCCGAACCATTCGACTCCGCAGCTCCACGCCGAGTGCGCCAAGGGCGCGCTTGAGGACGCGGGCCTGACCAAGGACGACATCGACGGCTACTTCTGCGCCGGCGACGCGCCGGGCTTCGGCGGCATGTCGATGATCGACTACATGGGCCTGAAGAACGTCCGGCACATGGACTCCACGGAGACCGGCGGCTCGTCCTACCTGCTGCACGTGGGCCACGCCGCCCAGGCGATCGCCGAGGGCAAGTGCAAGGTGGCCCTGATCACCCTGGCCGGCCGTCCCCGGCAGAACCAGGGTGGCCGCTTCGGCGGTTTCGGCGGCGGCGGCGGCCTGACCGACGGCCCGCCCGAGAACGGCTTCGAGAACATCTACGGCGGCACCACCCACAACACCTACGCCATGTGCGCCGCGCGCCACATGTACGAGTACGGCACCACCAGCGAGCAGCTGGCCTGGATCAAGGTGGCGGCCAGCCACCACGCCCAGTGGAACGAGCACGCCATGCTGCGTGACGTGGTCACGGTCGAGGACGTGCTGAACTCGCCGATGATCGCCGACCCGCTGCACCGTCTGGACTGCTGCGTGGTCTCCGACGGCGGCGGCGCGCTGATCGTCACCTCGCCGGAAATCGCCAAGAGCCTGAACCGTCCGAAGGTGAAGATCATCGGCGCGGGCGAGGCCCCCAAGGGGCCGAAGGGCGGCCGCGACCTCGACCTGACCCATTCGGGCGCGGTCTGGTCGGGCCCGATCGCCTTCGAGGAAGCCGGCGTGAAGCCGTCCGACATCAGGTACGCCTCGATCTACGACAGCTTCACCATCACGGTGCTGATGCAGCTCGAGGACCTGGGCTTCTGCGAGAAGGGCCAGGGCGGCAAGTTCGTCGCCGACGGCAACCTGATCAGCGGCGTCGGCAAGCTGCCGTTCAACACCGACGGCGGCGGCCTGTGCAACAACCACCCCACCAACCGGGGGGGCATCACCAAGGTCATCGAAGCGGTGCGCCAGCTCCGCGGCGAGGCTCATCCGAAGGTGCAGGTGCCCAACTGCGACCTGGCCCTGGCGCACGGCACGGGCGGCTCGCTCGGCACCCGCCACGGCTCGGCGACTGTCATCATGGAACGGGAGGCCTAAGAGTGTCCGACGCGACCACCCAAGAGCGGCCGGCCACGCTGAGCCGCAAGATCCCCGCCCCGGCGGTGACCATCGAGAGCAAGCCCTTCTGGGACGCGGCCAAGGAAGGCCGCTTCCTGATCAAGAAGTGCAACGACTGCAACGAGGCGCACTGGTATCCGCGCGCGCTCTGCCCGTTCTGCTTCTCGGACAAGACCGAGTGGGTCGAGAGCCCCGGCGAAGGGGTGATCTACACCTTCTCTGTGATGCGCCGCTCGCCGACCGGCCCGTACGCCATCGGCTACGTGACCCTGGACGAGGGCCCGGCGGTGCTGACCAACTTCGTCGACTGCACGCCCGACCAGCTGAAGATCGGGCTGCGCGTGAAGGTGAAGTTCCAGGACACCGAGAAAGGCCCGCCCGTGCCGGTGTTCTCGCCGCTCTAGGCGGTTGGAGCCAGCCTGGCTGACGTTCGGCGGGGCGGGAGCGCGAGGCGCGTTCCCGCCCCGTTTTTCTTCGAGGGGACCCGGGGCATGACCGAAACCGCAACCTCCGCCGAGGCCTATCTGGACCAGGGCCGGGCGTTGCTGACCGCCGGCCGGCTGGCCGAGGCCCAGGCGCTGGCCGCCAAGGCGCTTTCCGAGCATCCGGGATCGGCCGAGCTGTGGAACCTGCAGGCCGTGCTGCTGCGCCAGGGGCGCCGGCCGGCGGAGGCGCTGGCGGCGGCGGAGCGGGCGCTGGCCCTCGACCCCGCCCTGCGCAAGGCCGCGGCCAACCGCGCCAATCTGCTGATGGATCTCGGCCGCCCGCAGGAAGCGGCGGAGGCCTTCGGACGGCTGGCGGCCGAAGAGCCGGACAACGGCCTGTTCCACGACGGGCAGGCCCGCGCCCTGCTGCGCGCCGGACAGGTGGGGCCGGCCCGCGCGGCGATGACCCGGGCGTTGCGCCTGACGCCCGCAGGCGCTGGCGCCTGGCTGCAGCTCGCCGCGCTCGCTCAGCGCCAGCAGGGCCCGGAGGCCGCGCTCGCCGTCCTCGAGGAGGGCCTGGGCCTCAGCCCCGACAACTCCGCCCTGCTGGAGGGCAAGGCCACCGCCCTTCGTCAGGCCGGCCGCCGCACCGCCGCGCGCGAGCTGTTGGAAGACGTCCTCGCCCGCCATCCCGACTGGGCCTGGCCGCATTTCCACCTCGGCGACCTGCTGGCCGACGAGGATCGGCCGGCGGGGCTGCGGCATCTACGCCGCGCGCTGGAGCTGCAACCGAACAGCGTGGAGCACCGGCTGGCCCTGGT
>JAQVDF010000094.1 GCA_028698405.1 Phenylobacterium sp.
TTGCCGTAGAGCACGGCCAGGCCCCCGTCCTGGCTGAAGGCGTGGGCCTTGTCGCGGATCACCCCGTTCTCGCGGTCGAGGTCGAGTTCGTCCCAGCGGCTGTTCTGGCTGAAGGCCACCTGGGTCGGCACGCCGCCCGGCGCGGCCCGGTAGAAGGTCTTCACCGCCTCGCTCGGCTTGCAGGCGACGTCCCAGGCGTCCAGCGCCTCCTTCAGGGTCCGCGAATGGATGGTCGGCAGGTCGGTGTGGATCAGCCCGGCGCGGTCGAGCTCGCCCAGGATGCCCATGATGCCGCCCGCCCGGTGGACGTCCTCCATGTGCACGTCGTTCTTTGCGGGGGCGACCTTCGACAGGCAGGGCACCCGGCGCGACAGCCGGTCGATGTCGGCCATGGTGAAGCCGACCTGGGCCTCCTGAGCCGCGGCCAGCAGGTGCAGCACGGTGTTGGTGGACCCGCCCATGGCGATGTCCAGGGTCATGGCGTTCTCGAACGCCTCGAAGGTGGCGATGGAGCGCGGCAGGACGCTGGCGTCCTCGCCCTCGTACCAGCGGCGGGCGAGCTCGACGACCAGGCGGCCGGCCTCGAGGAACAGCTGTTCGCGGTCGGCATGGGTGGCCAGCACCGAGCCGTTGCCCGGCAGCGACAGGCCCAGGGCCTCGGTCAGGCAGTTCATCGAGTTGGCGGTGAACATCCCCGAGCAGGAGCCGCAGGTCGGGCAGGCCGAGCGCTCGATGGCGCTGACGTCCGCGTCCGAGACGTTGTCGTCGGCGGCGGCGATCATCGCGTCGATCAGGTCGACCTTCCGGCCGCCGGTGGACAGCAGCACCTTGCCGGCCTCCATCGGTCCGCCGGAGACGAACACGGTGGGAATGTTCAGCCGCAGGGCCGCCATCAGCATGCCCGGGGTGATCTTGTCGCAGTTGGAGATGCACACCAGCGCGTCGGCGCAGTGGGCGTTCGCCATGTACTCGACCGCGTCGGCGATCAGCTCGCGCGAGGGCAGGGAATAGAGCATCCCGTCGTGACCCATGGCGATGCCGTCGTCCACGGCGATGGTGTTGAACTCCTTGGCCACTCCGCCGGCCGCTTCCACCTCGCGCGCCACCAGCTGGCCCAGGTCCTTAAGGTGGACGTGGCCGGGGACGAACTGGGTGAAGGAGTTGGCGATCGCGATGATCGGCTTGCCGAAGTCGGCGTCCTTCATCCCCGTCGCGCGCCACAGGCCGCGGGCGCCGGCCATGTTGCGGCCGTGGGTGGAGGTGCGGGAGCGATACGGAGGCATGGGCGGTCTCTGGAACTTGGACGGGCGGTCTTAGCAGATGCGGGAGGCGAGGGGGAGCCGCGCCCGGGGCGGAAGTTTGCGTCCCATGGCCGCTGGAACCCGCCTCCGCGCAATCCGCGGCGGTCGCCAACGTGAAGCGGCCGGAGGCGCACAAGCGGCTGATGCTGCTGGCCACCATCTCGCTGCTGGATGCGCCGATCGCCCGGTGGTTCCTGACGTCGCCGACCTGCTGGTCGTCGCCGCGGTGACCTACGACTGGCGCACGCGCGGGCGGCCGCATCCGGTGTGGATCGTAGGCGGCGTCGTTCTGGTGCTGATGCAGGTCTCCCGGCCGATGATCGCCGTCACTCCCCAGTGGAAGGCCGCGGCGGCTCTGCTCGGCCGGCTGGGCGCGCCCTAGCTAGCGCTGGACGGTCTGATTGAGGGCGGCGCGGGCGCGGACCTGATCGGCGGCGGCCTGCTCGCGCAGGGCGGCCAGGTCCTCGCTGATCTTGAAGACGGCCACGTAGAACTCGCAGAACGAGCGCCACAGCAACACCAGGGCGCCCAGCACGACGAGCCCGCCGATCAGCAGCGGGGCGGCCAGCAGGATGCCCATGAAGTTGCCGCCGGTGGCCTCGCGCAGGGCGATGCCCACCGCCGCTCCGACCATGCCGAAACCGATCAGCAGGATGATCGCCAAGCCCGCCCAATAGATCAGGTGGACGACCGCATTGGTCATCAACTTGTCGAAGGTGAGCAGGTCCCAGAGCAGCCGGCCGGAAAAGCCGCGGTCCGTGGATTGAGTCGGTAGACGCATGCGTTGTCCGAGCCTCGGGCGCGATCACCGCCCCGTCCAGTGGAGTGAACCGCTACCAGCCGATCCGCCGCGCCGCAACGGCGCAAACGCCGCGCCTGCGCGCTGGTAGAGAGGTGTGGCCGGGCTGGCCGGGTGTGGCGACCATCAGATCGTCCCCACGGTCTTGAGCCGGGCGCGGGGGTGCACCTCGTTCTGGCTCATCACCGGGGTCTGGCCGCGGAACCGCTCGACCAGCGAGCGAACGTAGGGGCGGATGCCGGGGCTGACCAGCAGCACCGGGGATTCTCCGGACAGGGCCGCGCGCTCGAACGCCTCGCGCACCGAGCGGACGAAGTCCTGCAGGCGCGAGGGGGCGAGCGCCAGCTGGCGCTCCTCGCCCTGGCCGACCAGCGCGTCGGCGAAGGCGTTCTCCCACTCGGGCGAAAGGGTGACGATCGGCAGGGCGCCGTCGTTGCCGCGGTAGGCGAAGGATAGCTGGCGGGCCAGCCGCATCCGCACCTGCTCCACCAGCATGGTGATCGAGCTGGTGTGCGGGACGGCCTCGCCGATGCCTTCCAGGATGGCCGGCAGGTCGCGGATCGAGACCCGTTCGCGCAGCAGCGCCTGCAGCACCCGCTGAAGCGTGGTGACGGTGACCACGTTGGGGATGAGGTCGTCGACCAGCTTCTTCTGCGCCTCGGGCAGCTCCTTCAGCAGCTTCTGCACCTCCGCGTAGGAGAGCAGATCGGCCATGTTGTCCTTGAGGATCTCGGTCAGGTGGGTGGTCAGCACCGTGGCCGGGTCGACGATGGTGTAGCCGCGGAAGGTCGCCTCCTCGCGCAGCGAGTCGTCGATCCAGGTGGCCGGCAGGCCGAACGCCGGCTCGCGCATGTGCTCGCCGGGCAGCTCCACCTGGCCGCCGCGCGGATCCATGGCCATCAGCGCGCCCAGCCGCACCTCGCCCTGGCCGGCCTCCAGCTCCTTGATGCGGATCAGGTAGCCCTGGCTGGGCAGGCGCATGTTGTCGAGGATGCGCACCGAGGGCATCACGAAGCCGTATTCGGCCGCCAGCGTGCGCCGCAGCGCCTTGATCTGGTCGGTCAGCCGGCGGCCCTCGAGGTCGTTGATCAGCGCCAGCAGGCCGTAGCCGAGCTCGATCTTGATCTCGTCGATCGCCAGGGCGCTGGAGATCGGCTCCTCCTGCTCCTCGGCGGGCAGCTCGGCCACCGGCTCGGGCTCGGGCGCCAGCGCCTGCTGGCTGCGCCTCCAGGCCAGCACGCCCGCCCCCAGCGAGAGGGCGGCGAACGGCAGGATGGGCATGCCCGGCACCAGGGCGATCACGCCGGCCGAGGCCGACACCATGCCCAGCGACACCGGGTTCATGGCCAGCTGGGTGACCAGCGCCTTGTCCGCCGCGCCCTCGACGCCGGCCTTGGAGACCAGCAGGCCCGCGGCGATGGAGATGACCAGGGCCGGGATCTGGCTGACCAGGCCGTCGCCGATGGTCATCAGAGTGTAGGTCGAGGCGGCGACGTTCAGCGGCACGTCGTGCTGCAGCACCCCGATCAGGATGCCGCCGATGACGTTGATGGCGACGATCAGCAGGCCGGCGATGGCGTCGCCGCGCACGAACTTGCTGGCGCCGTCCATGGCCCCGAAGAAGGTGGATTCCTGCTCCAGCTCCTTGCGGCGCTTCTTGGCCTCGGCCTCGTCGATCAGGCCGGCTGAGAGGTCGGCGTCGATGGCCATCTGCTTGCCGGGCAGGCTGTCCAGGGTGAAGCGGGCCGAGACCTCGGCGATCCGGCCGGAGCCCTTGGTGATGACGACGAAGTTCACGATCACCAGGATGACGAAGACGATCACCCCGATGACGTAATTGCCGCCCATCATGAGCTGGCCGAACGTCTCGATGATCTTGCCGGCCCCGTGGGCGCCCTCGTGGCCGTGGCTGAGGATCAGCCGCGTGGAGGCGATGTTCAGGCCCAGCCGGAACAGGGTGGTGACCAGCAGCACCGTGGGGAAGGCGTTGAAATCCAGCGGCCGCTTCATCAGCAGCGCGGTCATCAGGATCAGCACCGCGCTGGTGATCGACAGCGACAGCAGGGCGTCCAGAAGGAAGGCCGGAATCGGCAGGATCAGCAGGACGATGATGCCGACCACGCCGAGGGCCAGCGCCACCTCGCCGCGCGCCACCCAGCCCCACATCTCGCGGGGGGTGGGGCGCTGGCCGGGAACGACGTTGGCATCGGCCATCAGGCGACGCTCCCGAGGGTTCGGGCGACCAGGGCGCCGACCTCGGCGTGGACCGCCTCGCGCTCGGCGAGCGGCGCGGCGGTGGCGGTGAGATAGCAGGCGACCACGATCGGCGGGCCGGCCGGCGGCCAGAAGACGGCGATGTCGTTGGTCGCCCCGTTCTCGCCGGCGCCGGTCTTGTCGGCGGCGCGCCAGCCGGGCGGAAGGCCCGCGCGCAGCCGCTTCAGCCCCGAGGTCGAGTCCTCCATCCAGCCGACCAGCTTGTCGCGTGAGGGGGTGGGCAGGGCGTTGCCCAGCACGATGCGCTCCAGGGTGCGGGCCATGGCGCGCGGGGTGGTCGTGTCGCGCTCGTCGCCCTCGACGGCGGTGTTGAGCTCGACCTCCCAGCGGTCCAGCCGGGTGACGGTGTCGCCGAGGCTCGCCACATAGGCCGTGAAGCCCGCCGGGCCGCCGATGGTCTTCAGGAGCAGGTTGGCGGCCGGGTTGTCGGACACCGCGATAATCGCCTGGCAGGCCTCCTCGACGGTGATCGAACCGAGTGCCAGGTGCTTTTCGGTCACCGGGGCGTGGGGGACCATGTCGGCCTTGGTCAGCGGCAGCGGCCGGGCGAGCTTCTCCTCGCCGCGATCGACTCTGGCCAGCACGGCGGCGGCCAGAACCGCCTTGAAGGTGGAGCACATCGGGAACCGCTCGTCGGCCCGGTGCGCCAGCGCGCGATCGGTCCCCGCCGCGAAGGCGTAGACGCCCAGCCGCCCGCCCACGCGCCGTTCCAGCGCGGCCAGGCCGTCGTCGGCGGCCAGCGCCGCGCCGGGCGCCAGGGCCGCCAGTCCGGCCAGGACGGTGCGACGGGGAATCATCATGGCCTCAGCCTACCGGCCCTTACGCCGCATTGCTGCCCACGCCGCCCTGCGGGGCGGGGACGGGGACGCCGGCCTCGGCGTACTCCTTCAGCTTGTTGCGCAGGGTGCGGATGGAGATGCCCAGGATGGTGGCCGCGTGGGTGCGGTTGCCGAGGCAGTGGGTGAGGGTGTCCAGGATCAGCTGCTGTTCCATCGCCGCCACCGTCTGGCCGACGAACGAGCGGGTGGCGCTTTCGGCGGCCTGGTAGGCGACCTGGGCCGTGCGGGTGGCGGCGTCGGCCGGAGCCAGCGGCTGGCCGTCCGGCAGGCGGATGGCGGTCTCCTCCAGCTCCGGTCCGGTGGACAGCAGCACCGCGCGGTGGATGGCGTTCTCCAGTTCGCGCACGTTGCCCGGCCAGCGGTGGGCGGCCAGGCGCCGCTTGGCCTCCTCGGAGATCGGCTTGTCGGCCAGGCCGTTGGCGGCGGCGTACTTCTTGGCGAAGTGCTCGGCGAGCGCGACGACGTCGCCCGGCCGCTCGCGCAGCGGCGGGATGCGCAGGTTCACCACGTTCAGCCGGTAGAGCAGGTCCTCGCGGAAGGTCCCTTCTTTCACCGCCTGGGCAAGGTCTCGGTTGGAGGTGGCGAGGATGCGGATGTCGACCTTGACCGGCTTGGAGCCGCCGACCCGGTCGATCTCCCGCTCCTGGATGGCCCTCAGCAGCTTGGCCTGCAGGCGGGCGTCCATCTCGGAGATTTCGTCCAGCAGCAGGGTGCCGCCGTTGGCCTCCTCGAACTTGCCGATGCGGCGGGCGAGCGCGCCGGTGAAGGCCCCCTTCTCGTGGCCGAACAGCTCGCTCTCCAGCAGGTTCTCGGGGATGGCGGCGCAGTTGACCGAAATGAACGGGCGCTGCGCCCTCCGCGACTTGGCGTGGACGTAGCGGGCGATCACCTCCTTGCCGACCCCGCTCTCGCCGGTGATCAGGATGGAGGCGTCTGACGGGGCGACCTGGTCGGCAAGCTGGATCACCTGCTGCATGCAGGGGTCGCGCACGACCATCGGGCGGTTGTCGTCGGAGACCGCGGCCAGCACCGCGGCGATCAGCTGCGCCTCGGGCGGCAGCGGGATGAACTCCTTGGCCCCGGCCCGGATGGCGGCGGCGGCGCGGTCGGCGTCGGCCGCGACCCCGCAGGCCACTACCGGCACGTGGATCCGCTCCGCCTCGTTGGCCTTGATCAGGCCGGCGATGTCGAGGTCGTAGTCGACCATCAGCAGGTCCGCGCCCTGGCCGGCGCGCAGCGCATGGGTGGCCGCCTCGGTGGTTTCCACGTGGCTGACCTTGGCGCCCGCGCTCATCGCCATCTTCACGGCGGAGGCGAGCTGCCCGTTGAGTTTTCCGACGACCAGAAGCCGCATTGTCTGTCTCCCTGCTCAGCCGTCGCGGATCACGCGCTGGCGTCGCCGTCCTTGATGATTTCGGTCATGGTCACGCCGAGGCGGTCGTCGACGATGACGACCTCGCCGCGGGCGACCAGGCGGTTGTTGACGTAGATGTCGATGGCCTCACCGACCTTGCGGTCGAGCTCGAGCACGCTGCCGGAGTTGAGCTGGAGGAGTTGGGCCACCGACATCGAAGCCCGCCCCAGCACCGCCGAGATGGACACCGGCACGTCGAACACGGGCGCGAGGTCGGTGGCGGACTTCTCGTTCTCCGCCTCCGGAAGCGGGGCGGGCAGTTGGTCGCCGGGCCCGAAGTCTTCGAGTTTGAGGTCTTCGCTCATGGTCGTCAGCCTTGGCCGGGGATGAGGGGTTCGGCGTGCAGGCCCTCGGCGGCGAGCGCCGCTTCCATGGCCTGGGCCACGCGGGCGGCGGCGGCGGCGGGGTCGAAGGCGGCCGAGCCGTCGCCGAAGTCGAGGGTGAAGCGGGCGCCGACGTAGCCGGCCTGAGGGCGCACGACGATCTGGCCGGCGTAGCCGATCGCCTGGGCGGTTTCGG
>JAQVDF010000095.1 GCA_028698405.1 Phenylobacterium sp.
CGTCACCAGGCACGCGCTGCGCGCTGCCCTGCTGCCTTTGGTCAGCTACCTGGGCCCCGCCTGCGCCGGCCTGCTGACCGGCTCGCTGGTGGTCTAGCAGATTTTCAACCTGCCGGGGCTCGGCAAGTTCTTCGTCATCTCCGCCATGCAGCGCGACTACACGGTGGTGATGGGCATGGTGATCTTCTACGCGGCCCTGATCCTCGTCCTGAACCTGATCGCCGACCTGCTGTACGCGGCGCTCGATCCGCGGGTGAAGCTCGCATGACCAGCACCGTCTTCACCCCCGGCTCGCGCGACGGCGCCGAGCTCATGCAGAAGGCGGTCAAGGGCCGCAGCCTGTGGGACGACGCCCGCCGGCGCCTGACGCGCAACAAGGGCGCGGTCACCGGCATGGTGATCCTGGCCCTGCTGGTCCTGGCGGCGGTGTTCGGGCCGCTGTTCGTGCCCTACACCTACGACCAGGTGAACAAGCCCGACGTGTGGGCCCCGCCGCTGACCGACGGCCACCTGCTGGGCGCCGCCGCGCTGGGCCGCGACGTGCTGGCCAGGCTGCTGATCGGCCTGCGCGTGTCGCTGGCGATCGGCTTCGTCGCCACTCTGGTTTCGCTGGTCATCGGGGTCGCCTGGGGGGCGATCGCCGGGTACGTCGGCGGGCGGGTGGACGAGGCGATGATGCGCATCGTCGACGTGCTGTACTCGCTGCCGTTCATCTTCTTCGTCATCCTGCTGATGGTCACCTTCGGCCGGAACTTCATCCTGATCTTCGTGGCGATCGGCGCCGTCGAATGGCTGACCATGAGCCGGATCGTCCGCGGCCAGACGCTGTCGCTGAAGCAGAAGGAATTCATCGAGGCGGCCCGCGCGGCCGGCCTGCCGCAGGCGACCATCATCCGCCGCCACATCGTGCCCAACCTGCTGGGGCCGGTGGTGGTCTACGTGACCCTGACCATTCCCGCGGTGATCCTGGCCGAGAGCTTTCTGAGCTTCCTGGGCCTGGGCGTGCAGCCGCCTATGGCCTCGCTCGGCACCCTGATCTCCCAGGGCGCGCTCGAGATGGAGCTGGCGCCCTGGCTGCTGATCTTCCCGTCGCTGACGATGGTGCTGACGCTTCTGTGCTTCAACTTCATCGGCGACGGCCTGCGGGACGCGATCGACCCGAAGGACCGTTGAAGCCTATTTGACGCGGCGCGCCCGCACGGCGCGCTGGCCGTCCAGATTCATGAAGTAGCCGCCCATGGCCGCCCTGCGGATCTCCACCTTGGTGCCCTGCCTGGGACGGCGGGCCAGCCGCTCCTGGTCGGTCTGCTGCCAGACCGCCCCGTCCTCCAGCTCGATGGTCCACTTGCCCGCCGACTCGTAGGCGTTGCGCGCGGTGGCGGTCAGTCGGTCCAGCTCCTCGGGGCTTGCGCCGCGGTCGAAGATCGCCAGCGAGGGCAGGCTGAAGCCGAAGGCCTGGCGGCGGGCGGCCTGCGCCTGGTCGCGGCTGACCACGACCACTTCGCCGCTCTGTTCGGCCGCGGCCAGCCGGGCGGCCGCCGAATCGTAGCAGGCCAGCCGCTGGGCGCCGTCATCGATGCTGCGGCAGGCCACCAGGGCGTCGAACTGGCTCGCCCTGGGCGAATCGGCTGCAGGTCCCTGGGCCCAGGCGACGGCGGGCGCGGCCAGCACGAGAACGGCCGCCAGCTTCAAGCCGCTTTGAAAGTGTGGCATCGGTGCCCCCCATGAAGTTTGCGCGGTGCATCAAAGACGTCGGCCGGGCGCTCGGCAAGCTGGCGGTGGCGGGTCTGGCCCTGACGGCGCTGGGGTCCTGTTCGCAGGAGGTCACCCGGCCGCCGTGCCCGCCGGGGCAGGTGTGCCTGGTCCTGGGCAACGGCTCCGAGCCGATCTCGCTCGATCCGCACAAGATCAACGGCGTCTGGGAATCGCGCATCCTGTCGGACGTGCTGGTCGGGCTGACCGAGGACGCGCCCGACGGCGCCCCGGTCCCCGGCATGGCCGAGCGCTGGGAGACGTCCGAGGACGGGCTGACCTGGCGCTTCTACCTGCGCGACGCGGTGTGGAGCGACGGCGTGCCGGTCACCGCCGACGACTTCGTCTTCTCGCTGCGGCGGATCCTCGATCCGAAGACCGCCAGCGAGTACGCGAGCCTGCTCTACTTCATCAAGGGCTCCCAGCCCATCAACGAGGGCAAGGCGCCGGTCGAGAGCCTGGGCGTGCGCGCGCTCGGCCCCAAGGTGCTGGAAATCGCTCTCGAGCGCCCGGCGCCCTACCTGCCCGAGATCGCCAAGCACCAGACCATGCAGCCGGTGCCCAAGCACATGGTCGAGAAGTACGGCGACCAGTGGAGCCGGCCCGACCGCTACGTCTCCAACGGGCCCTTCATCATCCGCGAATGGCGGCTGGGGGACTATGTGAAGACGGTGAAGAACCCGAGGTTCTGGGACGCCGACAGCGTCTGCCCCGACCAAGTCTACTACTTCCCGACCATCGACGCGGTCGCCGCCGAGCGTCGCGTCCGGCGCGGCGAACTCGACCTCAACGCCACCATCCAGTCCAACCGGGTGTCCTTCCTGCGGCAGGAAATCCCCGACTGGGTGCACACCGAGACCTACCTGACGGTCTCATATCTGGCCTTCAACGCCAGCTTTCCGGCCTTCAGGGACCCGCGGGTGCGCAAGGCGCTGAACATGGCCGTGGACCGCGAGTTCATCGCCGAGAAGCTGCTGCGCGCCGGCCAGAAGCCGGCCTACACCTTCGTGCCGCCGGGCGTGGCCAACTATGCGCCAGCCACGCCGCCGGAGTGGGCCTCCTGGCCGCTGGAAAGGCGCCAGGCCGAGGCGCGGCGGCTGCTCACCGAGGCCGGCTACGGCCCCGGCGGCAAGACCCTGACCTTCGAGATCAAGCACCGCGGCAGCACCGAGATTCCGCTGCAGATGGCCGCCATCCAGGCCGACTGGAAGGCGATCGGCGTCGACGCCAAGCTGGTGCAGAACGAGACCCAGATCGCCTACGCCGCCTACCGGGCGCGCGACTTCGACGTGGCCGACGCCGGCTGGGTGGCCGACTACAACGACCCGATGAGCTTCCTCTATTTGATGAAGTCGGACACCGGGCCGCAGAACTACGGCGACTACAACAACCCGGCTTACGACGAGCTGCTCAACAAGGCCGACCGCGAGCCCGACATCGACAAGCGCGCCGCCTACCTGCGCCAGGCCGAGGCGATCCTCCTGGCCGACGACAACGTGGTGCCCACCACCTTCGGGGTCAGCCGCAACCTGGTGAACCCGAAGATCAGCGGATGGGTCGACAACATCATCGACCGCCATCCGACACGTTACCTATGCGTTAAGGGCCAAAAGGGCCATTAAGCGGCAACAATCGTGCGCGTGCGCCGTCCGGGCGCGCAATCTGTGACCAGAAAGCGACAGGTTGGCGCCAAGAGCATTACGCGGCCGTAATCCTCGTTGACCCTTGATAGGTAACCTCCGTAACTCCGCCGTAACCGCGGCCACTCCGGCCGCGTGTTCGATTCTGACTGTGGGGAGCGGTCGCTGGCGTCTTCGGGCGTGGGCGTCGCTGGAGGATCATAACCTTGAAGATCACAACCAATCGCGGGCGTCTGCTTGCGTCGTCCATGCTCGTCGGGGCCGCCGCCGCCGCGCTGACCGCCGCTCCGGCCTGGGCGCAGGACGCCGAGGTCGAGGAACTGGTCGTCACCGGTTCGCGTATCGCCCGGCAAGACTATGTCGCGCCGAGCCCGATCGCGACCGTGACCGGCGAACAGGTCCAGTCCAACGCCGACATCACCGTCGAGCAGTACCTCAACACCCTGCCGCAGGTTAACCCGGCGGGCACGACCACCTCGAACAACCCGGGCAACGGCGGCCAGGCCAACATCGACCTGCGCGGCCTCGGCGCCAACCGCAACATCGTGCTGGTCGACGGCCGCCGCTCGATGGTGTCGGCCAACAACCTTACCGTTGACGTCAACACCATTCCGCAGGCGCTGATCGAGCGGATCGAAGTGATCACCGGCGGCGCGGGCGCGGCCTACGGCGCCGACGCCATCGCCGGCGCGGTCAACTTCATCCTGAAGGACGACTTCGAAGGTGTGGACCTGCGGGCCAGCTACTCGAACTCGACCGAGTACTGGGACGCCAAGGAGTACCAGTTCTCGGCCGTGATCGGCGGCAACTTCGCCGACGGCAAGGGCAACGCGGTCATCGCTTTCGACCGGGCCTACCGCGAGGCGATCGGCAAGTCGCAGCGTCCGTTCTCCCAGAACGCGACCTCGACGACCTCCTTCCTGCCGGAAGGCAACCTGTTCTGGTCGGGCACCAACGCGCCGACGCTGGCGGCTCTGCAGGGGATCTTCGGCACCTACGGCGTCGCTCCTTCGAACGTCGCGCTCGGCTCGGGCACCATCGGCTTCAATACTGATGGCACGCTGTTCTACCGCGGCGTGTTCAACAACCCGCTCGACGTCCAGAACTTCCGGTATCCGGTTGACGGCTCCGTCAATCAGAGCATCTTCCCGGATGTCTACAGTTACAACTTTGACTTCGTGAACATTCTGGTCCTGCCTCTGGACCGTTATTCGTTCATGTCGAAGGTCAACTACGAGTTCGACAACGGGATCGAAGTCTTCGCCAACGTCGGCTGGACTGAGTACAACGCCACCACGGCGCTCGCGCCGACTCCGTTCCCGACCGTCAACACCCGTAACGCCAGCACGGCCCGTCCGCAGGACGTCGTCTCGGCGCTGGTGACGCCGGGCTCCAACATCTCGCAGCTGCTGGTCATCCCGACGACCAACCCGTTCATCCCGGCGGATCTTCTTACGCTGCTGAACTCGCGCACCGGCGACAACCCGGACCTGGTGGGCTCCGGCGCGTCCGAACCGTTCACGGTGCGTCAGCGGAGCCTCGACCTGGGCCTGCGCGAGTCGATCTTCGAGAACACGGTCGTGCAGTTCCTGGCCGGCGTTCGCGGTCCGATCGGCGACACCGGGTTGACGTTCGAAGCATCGGTGCAGGAAGGCCGCACCGAAATCGACCAGACCCAGTTCGGCAACCTCGACACCCAGCTGCTTCAGCAGCTGATCGAGGCGCCGGACGGCGGCGCCAGCATCTGCGCCGGCGGCTTCAACATCTTCGGCCGCCAGCCGATCTCCGACGAATGCGCCGAACGCCTCGAGGTCCAGACCACCCTCTCGACCTTCATGAAGCAGCAGATCGCTCAGGCCTTCATCGCCGGGCCGATCACCGAGCTGCCGGCCGGCGACCTCCAGTTCGTGCTGGGCGCCGAGTACCGCTCGTTCGAGTACGAGTTCGATCCGGGCTCCGCCTCGGGCCCGATCTCGGGCTTCAACACCCAGGACCCGGACGAGGGCAACAACTCCTTCCGCGACATCTTCGGCGAACTGCTGATCCCGATCGTCAAGGACGTGCCCTGGTTCCAGAACGTCGAACTGAACCTCGGCGCCCGTTATTCGGAATCCGAGTTCACCGACAAGATCACCGGCACCTCGGTCGGTCCGCGCGAATCCTGGGCCTACAAGGCTCAGCTCGACTGGACCATGAACGACATGCTGCGCGCCCGGGTGTCCTACCAGCGCTCGGTTCGTGAGCCCAACTTCTCCGAACTGTTCGCCGGCGGCGGCTCGGCGCCACAGTACTTCGACCCCTGCTCGGTCACCTCGAACTTCAGGACGGGTGGTGGCGCGCAAGCGGCGGCGCTCTGCCAGACCGCCGGCTTCAACGGCGGGGTCTCGGCCGGGGCGATCAACAACTTCGTCCAGACGCCGGGCTCGCAGATCGGCGTGGACCTGCTGGGCAACACCAACCTCGAGCCGGAAGTCGGCAAGACCTGGACGGCGGGCCTCGTCTTCAGCTCGCCCTGGGAGAACCCCTGGCTGTCGCGCCTGCAAGGCTCGATCGACTACTATAATATCAAGATCGACGACGCGATCCTGACGCCGACCCCGAACCAGATCGTGGCGGCCTGCTACAACTACTACGGCACCAACGCCGGCCTCGATCCGGCCAATGAGAACTGTGAAGGCGTGCTGCGCGTCGGCGGCGACATCCTGTGGGTGTACAACCCGGCGACCCTTGCCACTGACGGGACGTTCATCGGCTCGAACGGCGGCTGGCAGAAGACCAGCGGCGTCGACTTCCAGGTCGACTGGGGCTTCGATTGGGAATGGCTGGGGATGTCGCCCTCGTGGGGCACCGTCCGCACCAACCTGATCGTCACCCACGTGATCGAGTTCGTGCAGCAGGATCCGATCGCCGGCGTGCCGGCCATCGACTTCGCGGGCACCGTCTCCTACTTCGGGGCCGGCCTCGGCACGAGCTTCCCGGAATGGAAGGCGACCTGGAACGTCAACTGGACCTTCATGGACGACTTCGCGGTCGACGTGCGGGGCCGGTACATCGATGCGATGGAGAACCGCCTGGCTCGGGAATTCCCGGGCGAGACCGAGTTCACCGGTCCGGACGCCGTCTGGTACTGGGACGTGGCCGGCACCTGGAACATCAACGATGCGGTCCAGCTGCGCCTCGGCGTGAACAACGTCTTCGACAAGGAAGCCGAGACCTACGCCCCGAACGTGCAGTCGGGCACCGATCCGTCGACCTACGACGTCGTCGGCCGCCGGGTGTTCGGCTCGCTGCGCCTGCGCTTCTAAGCAAAGGCCGGATGGCTCAAGAGGGGCGGCGGACTTCGGTCCGTCGCCCTTTTCTTTTGGTCGCGGCGAATCCGCGCCGCGGAACGCATGGGCGCGCAAAGGCCCGCCGGGCTGGCCGGCTGGCCCCCACAGGTTGCAGGTTGGTTTGGTGTGAGGCTGCCGCCTCAGGCGTAGCCGAGCATCTCGCGCAGGCCGGGGGCGGCGTGGTCGACCAGCCGCTTCTGGATCTCCGGCAGCTCGTCCGGCAGGGTGATCCCACCCGACAGGTGCTCGCGGGCGGTGGCGCTGTGCTTGCGGTCGGCGCCGATGCGCACCCGCTCGCGCCAGTCGGCGGGCAGGGGGCCGATGCCGAACTTGCCGAGCAGGTCGGTAAAGAAGGCCTCGCCGGACGGCGTGTCGAGCTCTTCGAGCGCCTTCACGATGTCCTCGTAGCGGACGATGTGGG
>JAQVDF010000096.1 GCA_028698405.1 Phenylobacterium sp.
TCGCCCAGATCGTCCAGGCGACCACCGGCGGCTTGGAGAAGTAGCCGAAGTCCAGCGTACGCGACCAGAGCCAGTACTGCGCTTCGTCCGGGTAGAGCTCCAGGGGGCTGTCGAACAGCACCATGAGCCGCGCGACGGTCAGGCCGAGAACCAGCAGCAGCAGGGTGCGCCAGAGGCGGTCGGGCGGAGGGGCGGTCGCGGCGTGCGTCAAGTCGGGAAGTCCGTGAGCGGCTGGCCAGGGATGCGCGAGCCGACCGCCGCTGTAAAGCGCGGGCCGACACGGTGCGGCGCCGAAAAAGCGGGCGCAGGGCGTGGGCGACGTGGCGCCGGGGCCGCATCCGCGCGGCGAGTTGTCCGTGTCGGAAAAGCTTCACCAACAAACGCCCGAGTCGCCGCTATAGGGCCTCGTCGGGGGCGACGGCGGGGCGCCGCACCCTCCGGGCCGATCACCAGGGGACGATCAGATGTTTTCGATGAAGAGGCTCGCCGGCGGCGTAGCGCTGACGACGCTGCTGTGCGCCATGTCGAGCGGGGTCTACGCGCAGGAAACCACGGGGGCGATCCGCGGCGTGGTGACCGACGAGACCGGGGCGGTGGTGCCGAACGCCACCGTCACCGTCACCCACGTCCCGACCGGCGCGTCCAGCACCACGGTGGCCGGGGCCGAGGGCGGCTTCTCGACGCGGGGCCTCAGGGTCGGCGGCCCCTACCGGGTGCGGGCCAGCGCCGAAGGCTACGACGCTGGGGGCGTGACCTTGCAGTCGATCAGCGTCGGCGACGCCGCCCAGGTCGAGGTGGTTCTGTCGAAGGCCGGCGACGGGACGGAGGTCGCCGAGCTGGTGGTGACCGCCGCGGCGGCCGCGCCCTCGCAAGGCGGCCCGTCCAGCAACTTCACCACCACGGATATCGAGAGCCTGCCGTCGATCAGCCGCGACATCAAAGACGTCGCGCGGCTCGACCCGTTCGCGGCCATCGACCCGACCAACCAGGACGCGCTGTCCTTCGCGGGGGTCAACAACCGCTTCAACCAGCTGACCGTCGACGGCGTGCGCCAGAACGACGACTTCGGCCTGAACAACAACGGCTATCCGACCCAGCGCTCGCCGATCAGCCTCGACGCGGTCGAAGCGGTGAACGTGTCGGTCGCGCCCTACAGCGTGATCAACAACGGCTTCATCGGCGGCCAGATCAACGCGGTGACCAAGTCGGGCGGCAACCGCTTGTTCGGCACGGCCTTCTACGAACGCACCGGCCGCGACTGGCAGGGCGACACTGTCGAGGGCCAGCCGTTCGGCTCCGAGTTCGAGGAGAAGATCTGGGGCGCGACGCTGGGCGGCCCGATCATGCGCGACAAGCTGTTCTTCTTCGTCGCCTACGAGAAGTACGAGGGCGAGCTGGGCTTCGACGAGGGGCCGTTCGACCTGGGCCGCACCGTCTCGATTCCACGGATCAGCTCGCAGGCGGTGGAGACCTTGCGGCAGGCGACCGAGGCGCTCTACGGCTACGATCCGGGCTCCTACGTGACCGGGCCCTTCTTCGTCGAGGACGAGAAGTGGCTGGCCAAGCTCGACTGGAACATCACCGACAACCACCGCCTGGCGGTGACCTACCAGAACACCGTGGGCAACTCGCTGAACGGCTCGACCAGCGACGTCTTCTCGATCGGCTCGTCGGTCACCCAGCCGCGCGTCGGCCTGGAGTCGCAGCAGTACAACAAGATCGAGGAGCTCACGACCTACACCGTCCAGCTCAACAGCGACTGGACCGACAGCTTCTCGACCGAGCTGCGCTACAATTTCAAGGAAACCGACACCCAGCAGAACCCGCTGCTCGGCATCGAGGTGGGCGAGGTGACGGTAGGCGTCGCCGACCTGCCGGGCGTCGCGCCCGGGACCGGCTCGCCGCAGATCCGCTTCGGCGCCGACATCAGCCGGCACGACAACTACCTGCACGTCGAGGTCGAGACCTGGGAGGCCATCGGCCGCTTCAGCCGAGGTCCGCACGACGTCCTCTTCGGCGCCCGCACCGAGTCGAACGACATCTTCAACGTCTTTGTCTCCAACTCGCTGGGCAGCTGGACCTTCGCCAGCTACGCCGACTTCCTGGCCCGGCGGGCCTCCGGCTTCACCCTGACCGGGGCGGTCGACCCGAACGGCGGCACGGTTCCGGCCAGCCTCGGCACCGCCCGGCGCGGGGCGGCCGACTTCGCCTTCCGGCTGAACAGCCTCTACGCCGAGGACCGGTTGCAGGTGCTCGACAACCTCGACGTCACCGCCGGCGTGCGCTTCGACTGGTACCAGATGGACGACGTGCCGGAACTGAACACGGCCTTCGTCTCGCGAAACCGGTTGAGCAACCAGCAGAACCTCGACGGCAAGCACGTGGTCCTGCCGCGGGCGGCGGTGAACTGGCGCCCGCTCGACCGGCTTAGCCTGCGCGCGGGCCTGGGCCGGTTCTCCTCGACCGGCCTGAACGTTTGGCTGTCCAACCCCTTCGCCAACACCGGGGTGATCCAGACCAACGCGGTCTGCCCGGCCGGGCCCTACGCCGACGTCGACCTGACGGCCCCGCCGGCCGGGTGCAGCTTCACGCCCCGAGGCGGCAACACCAACGTCCTCGATCCGGCCTTCCAGATCCCGACCGTGTGGAAGGGCAGCCTGGGGGCGGCCTACACCTTCGACTTCGGCCGGTTCGGCGACGATTGGCTGGTGCAGCTCGACTATCTGAAGTCGGTCAACGAGAACGCCCTCTACTGGGTGGACCTGCGGGCCGTACAGATCGGCGTCGCGCCGGACGGGCGGCCCGTCTACGGCCGCTCGATGATCGGCGAGACCGCGGGCGCCGACTACGATCTGATGCTGACCGGCGCCGACAAGGGCGGTTCGGACTCGGTGGCGCTCACCGTCGCCAAGAGCTGGGGCGAGGGGATCTGGGACGGCCTGTCCGCCCAGTTCGTCTACACCTACACCGAGGCCGAAGACGTCAGCCCGATGGCCAGCTCGATCGCCCAGTCGAGCTATGTCCGGTTCGCCAGCTCCGACCACAACCGCCCGTCGGCGGCGACCTCCGACTACGAGATCCGCCACCGCTACGCGCTCAATCTGAACTACGCGCGCAAGTTCTTCGGCGACTACGAGACCAAGGTGAACCTGTTCGCCCAGCACCGCTCGGGGCTGCCGTTCAGCTACACCTTCGCCAACAGCCGGACCGGCAACTTCGACAACGACTTCGGCAACAACGTCGGCAGCTACTCGGGCCGCCAGGCGACATCGAACCAGCTGCTCTACGTGCCGGCCGAGAACGACCCGATCGTGCTCTACGCGCCGGGCTTCGACGCTGGCGCGTTCAACCAGTTCCTGGACAACTCGGGCCTGTCGAAGTTCCGTGGGCGGATCGCGCCGCGCAACGCCTTCCGCCATGCCGACGTCACCACCATCGACGTGCGGATCAGCCAGGAGCTGCCGGCCTTCTTCCCCAACGGGGCCAAGCTCGAGGTCTTCGCCGACATCGAGAATCTCGGCAACCTGCTGAACGACGAGTGGGGCGTGCTCGAGCAGTACGACTTCTACCGCGGCGTGCCGGTGGTGGACGTCCGCTGCGCCACCTCCGCGACCGGCCCGACGGTCGGCTGCGGAACCCCGGGCGCGAAGTACGTCTACTCGGCGGCCGGAGGCGGGAATTTCGAGCAGCCGGTGCAGGCGTTCCGCCGCAACAGCTCGGTCTGGCAGATCAAGCTGGGCGCGAAGTACAAGTTCTAGGCTTGGGCCTGGGAGGAGAGTGGGAAGGGCGGCCTGGCGACGGGCCGCCCTTTTCGCATGACGGGGGGCCCTTGACGTTGCGGGCTCACCCGCCCATCTGCGCGCGTCTTGTCGAAGGGGTGAGATGGACCGGATCGTTCCTGCCGAATGGGCGCCGCATCGGGCGATGTGGCTTGGCTTCCCGAGCCATGGCGAACTCTGGGAGGACGACCTGACCCCCGCCCAGGCCGAGGTCGCGGCGCTGGCCAGGGCGCTGGCCGGTCCCGGCGGCGAACGCGTGCGCCTGCTGACCGGCACGCCCGAGGGCGAGGCGGCGGCCCGAGCGCTGCTGGCGGGCGTCTCGGGTGTCGAGATCGTGCCCGGCCGCTTCGGCGACATCTGGCTGCGCGACACCGGCCCGATCTTCGTGCGCGTGGGCGGGACCCTGGAGGCCCGCGCCTTCCGTTTCAACGGCTGGGGCGGCAAGTACCTGCTCGAGCACGACGATACGGTGGCCGACCAGATCGCCACGGCCTCAGGAGCGCCGCTCGCCCGCACCGAGGCGGTGCTGGAAGGCGGGGCCATCGACCACGACGGCTTCGGCACGGTGCTGACCACCGCCCAGTGCCTGCTCAATCCCAACCGCAATCCGGGCTGGACGGAGGCCGAGGCCGAGCGGGTGCTGGCCCAGGCGCTGGGCGCGCGCAAGGTGCTGTGGCTGGGCGACGGCCTGAAGAACGACCACACCGACGGCCACGTGGACAATCTGGCCCGGTTCGTCGCGCCCGGCGTCGTCGCCTGCCCGGTGGCGTTCGGCAAGGACGATCCCAACGCCGAGGCCTACGACGATGCGGCCCGCCGGCTGTCGGCCATGACCGACGCGCGTGGCGAGCGGCTGAAGGTGGTGCGCATCCCCTCGCCGGGGTTCGTCGACGACGGCGAAGGGGAGTACGTTCCGGCCAGCCACATGAACTTCATCGTCGCCAACCGGGCGGTGGTCTGCCCGATCTACGAGACCCAGGCGAGCCGCTTCGCGCTGGAGGCGCTGCGCGGCCTGTTCCCCGACCGGGCGGTGATCGGCCTGCCCTCGACCGCCGTCCTCACCGGCGGCGGCTCGTTCCATTGCATCACCCAGCAGGAGCCCGCCTGATGACGCGCCGGATCAAGGTCGCCGCCATCCAGACCTCGTACGGCGAGGACATGGCGGCCAACATCGCGAAGACCGCCGACTTCGTCCGCCAGGCCGCCGCCGAGGGCGCCCAGGTGGTGCTGCCGTCCGAGCTGTTCCAGGGGCCCTACTTCTGCGTCGCTCAGGAGGAGCGCTGGTTCGCCACCGCCCATCCGTGGCGCGAGCACCCCTGCGTGACCGCCATGGCGCAGCTGGCCAAGGAGCTGGGCGTGGTCATCCCCGTCTCGATCTTCGAGCGCGAGGGCCCGCACTACTTCAACAGCCTGGTGATGCTGGACGCCGACGGTTCGGCCATGGGCGTCTACCGCAAGAGCCATATCCCCGACGGGCCGGGCTACAACGAAAAGTACTACTTCCGCCCCGGCGACACCGGCTTCAAGGTCTGGGACACCCGCTTCGGCCGGCTGGGCGTCGGCATCTGCTGGGACCAGTGGTACCCCGAGGCGGAGCGCATCATGACCCTGATGGGGGCCGAGGTGCTGCTCTATCCCACCGCCATCGGCTCGGAGCCGCACGACGCCACCCTCGACACCGCCGCGCCCTGGCGGCGGGCGATGCAGGGCCACGCGGTCTCCAACGTGATTCCGGTGGTGGGGGCCAACCGCACGGGCTTCGAGCCCTGGGAGGGCTATCCGAACGGCGGCCAGCTGTTCTACGGCTCCAGCTTCATCGCCGACCACCGGGGCGACCTGGTCGCCGCCTTCGGCCGCGAGGACGAGGGCGTACTGCACGCCGAGTTCGATCTCGACTTCCTGACCACCCATCGCGCCGCCTGGGGCTTCTTCCGCGACCGGCGGACCGACCTCTACGGCGCGCTCACGGGGGCGAGGCCGGCGTGATCGAGACCGAGCGCCTGATTTTGCGGGCGCCGGAGGACGCCGACCGCGCAGCCATCGCGGCGATGAACGCCGACCCGCGGGTGGCCGCCACCCTGGGCTCGGCGCTGTCCCGCGAGGAGAGCGACGCCATGGTGGACCGCATCCGGGTCCACATCGGCCTGCACGGCTGGGGCTTCTGGGCGGTGGAGCGCAAGTCCGATCGGGCGGTCATCGGACTTACAGGCCTGATCGCCATGAGCGAGGACCTGCCTCCGGGTCCCGCCGTCGAGATCGGCTGGCGGCTGGCCTACGGGGCCTGGGGCGGCGGCTACGCCAGCGAGGCGGCCCGCGCGGCGCTCGCCTGGGGCTTCGAGCACATCCGCCCCCCCGAGATCATCGCCATCACCGCGCGCAGCAACCTGCGCTCCCAAGCGGTGATGCGCCGCATCGGCATGGTTCCCGAACCGTCCCGCGACTTCGACCACCCGCGCCTCGCCGAGAACCACCCCCTGCGCCCGCACGTGACCTTCGTCGCACGGCCCTAGCAGCCCGTCCCGGTTGGGAAGAGCTACTCCCCGCAGGCTTCGGCGGCGGGAGCCTTTGCGAGCTCCGCCTTGGCCGTGGCCATCGCGGCGTTGAACTCGGCGTCGGCGTGCAGGCGAGCGACGACGGCTGCGGCGACGATACGGCCGGCCTCGACGTCGCTGGGGTAGTGGACGCCGCAGACCACCCGGCTTTCACCGAAGGCGTGGCCCCGTTGCAGGATCGCGTCGGCGCGCTCGGGCTTCAGCTCGGCGAGGATCAGCGCCCAGGCCCAGCCGACCGAGGCGTGGCCGGAGGGGTAGGAGGCGTTGGTTCCCAGGGATTCGGGCGGCACGCAGGTCGGCGCGGTCTGACCTGTGAACGGCCGCGGCCGCTTGTAGTGCTCCTTGGCCGGATTGGTGGCCCGGCCGGCGTCGAACAGGGTCCGCACCATCAGCTCGACCGTGGCAGGCGTCGTCTCGGCCGAAATCTTCACGCCGGTCGGGCAGGACCAGCCGTCGAAGGCCGCGGGCGTGTAGAGCTCGACGTGGCGCACCGCCTGAGCCCAGCGCGGCCCGTCCGCCAGCTTGCGGGTGTCGCGGAACGCGGCCTGATCGGCGGCCTCGTCGGGCGTGCCGGCGGCGGGCGGCGGCGGAACGAGCTTCAGGGTGTCGACCTGTTCGTCCGCGTCCAGGAAGGGCGCGAGGCGGGGCGGCTGCTGCGGCTGCTGGGCCTGATCCGTCCCCACCAGGGAAAGGGCGGCGAGCGCCAGGATGGTTTTGACGCTCGCGCGCATAGGTCTCCCTTACCTCAGGACCGTCAGGCCGTTCTTGATGACGGTCGCGTTGCGATCCTTCACCCGGG